>NZ_JAMTCC010000006.1:0-176249 GCF_025370265.1 Shewanella septentrionalis
CCGCTGCCGCTCGACTTGCATGTGTTAGGCCTGCCGCCAGCGTTCAATCTGAGCCATGATCAAACTCTTCAATTAAAGTTTTGTTGCTTCGGTCTTACGACTTCAGCGGCTCAACGAATTCTGTTCGACTCCTATTTATTCGAAAATAAGTAGTAAGTCTTTGTACATATTGCTATGAACACTCATCACTCTCGTGAAAGAATTGGTTGATTTAAATTTTTGACTGCCAACCCGAAGGTTAAGCAGTTTCGATTAACTCAACACCTGTGAGTGTCCACACAGATTTGCTTGATAAATTGTTAAAGAGCGTTGACCACACACTGAGTTTTCAGCGGGTCAGGGCTGCGTATTCTACGCATTCCCGTTAGTGCGTCAAGTAGTTTTTTCAACTTTCTCAACACTCATCGTTTAGCTCGCTAACCGATGAACTGCTTGGCTTTCTTTGCTTAACTTGCGTTACGCTGTCTGCCGTGCCAGTGGATGCGCATTATAGGGAGATTGAGAAAGTCCGCAAGGGCTTTTTAGCGATCATTGAATCGTACGTCGATATTTTAAACGTTATGACCATTTTTTAGCTTGTAGACCTTATTTATCGGAGATAAGTCAGCTTTTTTAGCTAATAATTGATAATTCACGCTCAATATTTCAGCAATGGTCTAGTGTAAAAGTAAATAATTCATTACCATATACTTGCTGTTAACAGTTATTTATCAATTTTCCATTCATCAGAGAGCATTCTTATGCAAAAGTCATTTCTTATTGTTTTGATTGTCGCCATTGTTGGCGCCTTTGTGCTATTTCAGTTTGCACCTACGCTGCCGGCTTATATTGCCTTCGTTGCAGGCGTTATTGTGACTAGCCTTATCTTTAAACTTGTTCCAGAGACTTCATCATCTCATGCTACAGAAGAACAATATGTTGGTCCTACTATGACCTTATATGTAGGTAACCTGCCTTATCGTGTCCATGAAGGTGAAGTAAAAGTATTGTTTGGTGAGTTTGGCCCAGTAAACTCTGTGCGTTTAGTCAGAGATCGTAAGACTGGTCGTCGTAAAGGTTTTGGTTTTGTGGAGATGTCAGAGTCTGGCGCTCAGAAAGCCATGGTTAAACTGAATGACTATAGCTTCCAAGAAAGAACCTTAAAAGTAAGAGAAGCAAAAACACAAGATTCGGAAGCTGCCGACCGTACTGGTACTGACGAGTAGTATTGCCGTTTAAACTGTTTTGTTTGACGTTGTAAATTTAGTTGGTTGTGGTGATTCGTTCGATAGTTGAAAAGCCACAATCAATTAATGTTGTTGTTAAGCCTTCACTGATTTCCGCTTTAGTATAGAACGCCTGCATTGCTGACTCCCCTACTGCTTCTCTCTCATTTGTTACTCTGCGCTGCTCCACAATAAAATTCTGTTGCGTTAAAAGAGTCACGACTCGCTTAGCTATCGCAGCGCCAGAATCCATTAGCGTTACGCCCGCACCGAGCACTTGTTGTAATTCAGCTTGGATCATCGGGAAGTGAGTACAACCCAGTACGAGCACGTCCAATTGCGCGGCAACGACTGGCGCCAGTAAATCTGCCAGTCTGTGCATGTCCATTTCACCTGTCGCTATTTTCTGCTCCGCCATCATGACTAATTCAGAACAACCAAAGAGTTCGACATGGCAATCATCGGCAAATTGACTGATGAGCGAATGGGTATAATGACGCTTAACTGTGCCTGGTGTGGCCAAGAGTCCAATACGTTTACTCTTAGACATCTGTGCCGCGGGTTTGATAGCGGGTACAACGCCCACAACAGGAATACTGAGGTTTGCACGTAATGCCGGTAGCACAACAGTGCTCGCGGTATTGCAGGCGACGACCACTATCATTGCATTGGTGCGAGCTACAAGATCACATACTAATGCGACACAGCCAGCAATTAATACCTGCTCTTCTAACTCGCCATAGGGCAACCTAGCATTGTCGAAAAGATAACAATAATCGCTATGGGGCAAACTCTTGCGGATTTCGGCCAATACGGATAGGCCACCAATCCCTGAATCAAACACTAATATAGGTCGCGACAAGCGAGTCTCCCGTTTCGGTTATATCAAATTGGCTATACAGATTGAACGCATTGCGACATAAGTGATTCGATGTTTGATGATTGGATGAATCCAACCAAATATTCAAAGAATACCCATAGAATCACACTCAAGCGCGCGGATTTTCCCACAGCTTTGCGTAAACAGCAAAAGCAAGATGCTGGACATTCGTGTCACCTAGTATAATATTTGCGCCCCAATTTACAGCAACGGTGAATCAAACAATGAACTTAGCAGCAATGGACCCTCAGACTTATGATACGCAGTTAGAACACAAGCGTATCAAGCTAGAACAAGCCTTTGCCCAATTTGAAACACCGAGTGTTGAAGTTTTTGCCTCAGAGCCTGCCAACTACCGTATGCGTGCTGAATTCCGCATGTGGCATGACGGTGACGACTTATACTATTACATGTTCGATAAAGTATTGAATGAGAAAGTGCGATGCGATCAATACTTGCCAGCCAGCGTGCTCATCAATCAAATGATGTCGGCCTTAATCGCCGAACTAAAACCGAATCCTAGTCTAAGACATAAACTGTTCCAGGTGGATTTTTTGTCGACCTTAAGCGGCGAGATTTTAGTGTCCTTGCTTTATCACAGACAGCTTGATGACCAATGGCGCGCCGATGCGGCTGCACTAAAAGCCAAGTTAAGTAGCCAGTTTAACGTCAACATCATCGGCCGTGCCCGTAAGCAAAAAATCGATTTAGATAAAGACTTTGTGGTCGAGTCATTACAAGTAAATGATAAAACCTTCTTATATAAGCAAATCGAGAACAGCTTTACTCAACCGAATGCCAAAGTTTCCGTAAAAATGTTGGAGTGGGCTATCGATGCGACTCAAAACAGTCAGGGTGATTTACTAGAACTCTACTGTGGTAATGGCAACTTCTCTATCGCACTGGCGCAAAACTTTAATCGCGTATTGGCCACCGAACTCGCTAAGCCTTCAGTCGATGCGGCACAATACAATATCGAAGTGAATGGTATTGAGAACCTGCAGATTATTCGCATGTCGGCTGAAGACTTTAGCGATGCCATGGCGAAGAAACGCAGCTTTAGACGTTTAGAAGGTATCGATCTCGACAGCTATGTGTGCAACACCATTTTTGTCGACCCACCCCGCGCAGGGATTGATCCTGATACGTTGGCGTTAGTACAAGGTTACGAGCGGATCTTATATATTTCCTGCAACCCTGAAACCTTAAAAGACAATCTGCAGCAACTAAACGAAACCCATAAAGTCACTCGCTTCGCCTTGTTTGATCAGTTCCCTTATACCGATCACATGGAAACAGGTGTCCTACTAGAGCGTCGTTAGTCACCTCAAATACATTGAGCTCGGCTGCATAGCAGTTAAACGTAGCTAGAACTCAAACATAAACTTGCTAAAAATAATGGAGCCTCAGGCTCCATTATTTTTAGCGATTCTGAATATCATTCAGATTAGCGGTGTTCAACCTTATGCTGCAAAGCCTCGGCGCCTTTGGCGACCATACGCAGTTGCATGACTAATTGATCGGCAAGGATTTTACGATCTGCACGTTTCATATCTAATGCGGAAGCGCCGGCGTTAAACACCAAAGTGACTAAGGCTTCTGCTTGTGCCCGAGCTAATAACGGAGTTCGGCCCGCTTTCGCTTCAGTATAGTGAGCCAATTCAGAAATAAAATGTTCAATTTCGCGGGCAACCGCCGCACGGAACGCTGCCGAGGTTCCTGAACGTTCATGTAATAAGATACGGAATACGTTTGGATTAGAATCAAGCACTTCCATAAAAGTATCAACAGAAATACGGATCACACTGCCACCGGCTTCGGCTCGCTGACGGCCTTTGCGCATCATCTGCCTGAGTGCTAACCCACCCTCGTCCACCATAGTGAGACCGAGTTCGTTCATATCTTTAAAATGGCGATAAAAAGATGTCGGCGCAATATTGGCTTCCCGAGCAACCTCTCGCAAACTCAGACTTGAGAAACTGCGCTCAGCACTTAGCTGATTAAAGGCCGCATCGACTAAAGCTCGACGAGTTTTCTCTTTTTGCTGTGCTCGAATACCCATTCTTAAATCCGCTAACTGAATGTAATGACGCGATAATACCGCTTTTAGGCATTAAACACAGCCCCATCGTCCTTGACCAAACAATATAGCTAGGCTAAATTAGCTTACAGATGTACGCTCAAAAGCGAATTTTGGAAACCTATAATGAAAAAACCCCCTATCATCTGGCTTAATGTCAGTCTGTTTGCCATCACTTTCCTCAGTGCGGTGATCTTAGTTCCATGGCGCGGTATTGTTCACGGCTATGGTGCTAGTGAATGGATCGCTTTTATTGTCTTAGCCTTTGCCAGTGGTCTGTCGATCACCGCAGGTTATCACAGACTATGGTCACACAAGGCCTATAAAGCCCATTCAGCCGTGCGGTTTATGTATGCACTCGGTGGCGCTTTAGCATTACAAAACAGTGCATTACACTGGGCATCCGATCACAGAGTGCACCATAAGCACGTCGATGATAACGACAAAGATCCGTACTCAGCCAACATGGGATTCTGGTACAGCCATATAGGTTGGATGCTGCGAGAGTATCAGTCGCAACGCTATCATGATTATCAAAATGTGCGCGATCTGCAAAATGACCGTATCGTTATGTGGCAACACAAACATTACCTCGCACTTGTATTGCTGATGAACATTGGACTGCCTGCCCTGCTCGGCTGGTTAAATGGCGACGTGCTGTCTATGTTATTGATGGCGGGTTTACTGCGTTTAGTGGTGGTGCATCACTGCACTTTCTTCATCAACTCTTTAGCGCACGTGTGGGGCAGCCAGCCTTATACCGATAAGAACACCGCCCGCGATAATGGCTTTCTCGCCATGCTGACCTACGGTGAGGGCTACCATAATTTCCATCACATCTTCGAAAATGACTATCGTAATGGCATTAAATGGTGGCACTACGATCCAACCAAATGGTTGATTAAGTCATTATCTTGGTTGGGGTTAGCCAAGGACTTGCGTACGAGTCCACAGGAACGTATCGAGAGCGCACGCTTGCAGATGCAGCTGCTGCGGACCAAGAACAAAGTCGTGCACTTACCCAATGCCGATGAAATTATTGAAAAAGTCCAAGCTGAGTATGAATTACTCAAACTGCACTTAATGGATTACTACCAAGCACAGAAAACCTTGCTTGAGGCCAAACGCAAGCAACTTGTCGATCAGCAGCTATTGCAGCAAGTTGAAGAGCTAAAGGCGCGTTTTTTAGTCCAGCAAAAACATTGGCGCAGCCTAACCGCAACTTATAGCTAAACCACAATTCTGCCCGAAAGTCATACGGCCACCTTGCATGGTGGCCGTATCTGATTATGATGATGCCTTAATCACTTAAATAGGCTGTTGAGATCATGTCAGATTCCCCAGTTACACTCCCAGAATCAATCAAACTAACAGAATATAGTCATGGTGCAGGTTGTGGCTGCAAGATATCCCCTAAGGTGCTCAGCACTATATTAGCCTCGCAATTACCCGTGTTTACCGATCCTAATCTGCTGGTCGGCAATCAAAGCCGTGACGATGCCGCAGTGTATAAACTCAATGACGACA
Source organism: Shewanella septentrionalis (assembly GCF_025370265.1). Lineage (NCBI taxonomy): Bacteria > Pseudomonadati > Pseudomonadota > Gammaproteobacteria > Alteromonadales > Shewanellaceae > Shewanella > Shewanella septentrionalis. The sequence continues at coordinate 5,693 of NZ_JAMTCC010000006.1, forward strand.
TAGGCATCATCAGCACTACCGATTTTTTCATGCCAATTGTTGACGATCCCTTCACCTTTGGCCGCATCGCTGCGACCAATGCGATCAGTGATATTTATGCCATGGGCGGCACGCCTATCATGGCGATCGCTATTTTAGGCTGGCCAATCAATAAGCTACCTGCAGAAGTCGCACAACAAGTAGTCGATGGCGGCAGACAGGCCTGTATGGAAGCCGGGATCATGCTAGCCGGTGGCCACAGCATAGATGCACCCGAACCGATTTTTGGCCTCGCGGTTACCGGGCAAATTGCCTTAACTGATTTAAAACAGAATGATACTGCTAAAGCGGGCGATCGTTTATATCTCACTAAACCTATCGGCATTGGCATTTTAACCACAGCGCAAAAACAGAAAAAGCTCAAAGATGAAGACAATCTCATTGCGGTCAATGCCATGTGCCAGCTGAATACTATAGGCACGACGATTGCCAAAATTAGCGGCGTAAACGCCCTGACCGATGTCACAGGATTTGGACTAGCGGGACACCTGCTCGAAATGTGCCAAGGTGCCAAGCTCACGGCAAAACTCAAATTTGATGCGGTGCCGTTACTGCCACGCGCCTTAGATTACTTAGCCTTAGGTTGCGTTCCTGGCGGGACTCACCGAAATTACGACAGTTATGGCGAGCATCTCCCCGAGCTCAGCGAGCATCAAAAAGCGATACTGTGCGATCCGCAAACCAGTGGTGGCCTGTTAGTTGCCGTCTCGGCCGAAGCCGAAGCGGAATTGATTGCCCTTCTCGATGCGCATCACATCGCCCCAATTTGCATTGGGTCACTGGAAGCCCCCACCACTGCAGCGAATGTGGTGTTGTGCTGATGCCAAGCGCTATTGTAGCCGCAGAGCAATATCGGGAAATTTTCCTCAACCAACATCCCATCATGGATGTGCGAGCACCCATAGAGTTTACTCGAGGTGCGTTTCCCAACTCGACCAACTTACCCTTGATGCTGGATAGTGAAAGGGAAAAAGTCGGCACTTGTTATAAGCAATCAGGTCAGCAAGCCGCGATTGCATTGGGTCATTCACTGGTTAATGGCCCCATCAAGCAACAGAGAATCGAGGCTTGGGCTAGCTATGTAAAAGCCAACCCCAACGCCTACCTTTATTGTTTTCGTGGCGGCTTACGCTCGCAACTCACGCAAAAATGGCTTAAAGAAGCGGGGATCGAAGTCCCCTATATTCAAGGTGGCTATAAGGCCATGCGCCAATATCTTATTGGCGTGATTGAAGCGGCACCAGCTCAGCAACCGTTATTAAGTTTGAGCGGGATGACGGGCTGCGGTAAAACTGATTTTCTACTGCAGCGTAAAGAAGCAGTTGATCTTGAAGGGATAGCCAATCACAGAGGCTCTAGCTTTGGTAAGAATATCGACCCACAGCCAACGCAGATTAACTTTGAAAATCAACTCGCCATTGCCTTGCTACAGCACCAAACGAGTGACGCTGCCTGTTTACTGCTCGAAGATGAAAGCTTCCTGATTGGGCGTTCGGCGCTGCCGCAGACATTTTACAATGCCATGCAAGCCGCCAATGTCTTAGTGCTAGAAGAGTCAGACGATGCGAGGCTCGAACGCTTACGCAATGAATATGTGCATAAAATGTATAGTGGCTTCTGTGAGCGCCTAGGGCCAGAAGCGGGTTTTGCGGCATTTAGCGACTATCTATTGCAAAGTTTAGTGAGTATTCGTAAACGTTTAGGCGGGAAACAACATCAAGAACTGCAAGATTTGATGCAACAAGCACTCGATCAGCAAATCAACCAGAATGACACTTCGCTGCACTTAGTTTGGATAAACCTGTTATTACATAAGTATTACGACCCTATGTACCTATACCAATTAGATAAAAAGTCCGAACGGGTGCTCTTTAAAGGTTCGCACCAAGCCATGCATGAGTGGCTGGATAGCTATCAGACACGATAAATCGCCACCCTGAAATAAGATAACCGCGAACATTAGCTTCGCGGTTATCATTTTATTTCATACTGCCATAACGGATTTAAGACTTACCCAGCAGGCTCGCCACTTGGACTCGCAAAGAATCCTTATTCACAAGCTTGCCATCGACGGCATCCGTTAAATCCACCGACACCCTTGACCAAAAACGCTTGGGCATTTTAGCTAAGGCATGTCCGCCCTTGTGGCTAAAGTAAGACCCCCATAATCCGTGTAATGCCATGGGAATAACAGGCACAGGATCTCTGGCTAAGATCTTATCGATACCGGGACGGAATTCACCTAATTCACCGTCAGGGGTGAGTCGCCCCTCAGGGAAAATACACACCAATTCGCCATTTATCAGCGCTTCGTGGATAGTCTCAAACGCTTGGTTATAAGTGGTTTCACTCTGTCTAGGGGAACAGATAGGGATCACTCCAGCGTGACGGAATAAATATTTCAGCAAAGGAATTTCACTGATGGACTTATCCATTACAAAACGAATAGGCCGAGTCGATGCTCCCATAATAATCAAGGCATCCACATAGCTCACATGGTTGCAGACTATGATGCCGGCCCCTTCCTTTGGAATTCTCTCTCGGCCAGTTACAGTCACGCGGTACATAACATGACTCAATAAGTAACTGATAAATCGCTGAGTAAATTCTGGCACTTGTGAATAAACATAGAGAGCGACGACAAAGTTCATCACGGCAAGCAGTAGGAATAACTGCGGAATCGTCCAACCCGCAACGCCAAGCAGCAAGATAGATAGCAGCGCCGAAGCCACCATAAACAGAGAGTTCATAATGTTATTGGCAGCAATCGCCTGAGCACATTCGCCCTTGGCCGAACGGGACTGAATAAAGGCGTATAAGGGAACGATGAACAAGCCGCCGCTAACGCCGATCATAAAGAAATCTAGCATCACCCGATAATGTTGCGACTCGGCAATAAAGGCTTTTAATCCATAGACAAAACCAGCATCCACTGGCACAGGTGGAATCGCCCAAAGCAAATCGACACCAAAGATAGTTAATCCCAATACCCCGAATGGCAGCAAACCGAGTTCCACATGGCCGTAGGAAAAACGTTCACAGACGAAGGAGCCAACAGCGATTCCGATGGAAAACATGCCCAACAATAACGACACCACAGTCGCACCAGAATGCAGGTGCAGCTTGGCAAAGTTAGGGAATTGGGTCAGATAGGTCGCACCTAAAAACCAAAACCAACTGATAGCGAGGATAGCCATCCAGATTGAAGGTGTTTGACGGGCTTTTTTGATGCTACGCCAAGTGCCTGATAACGGTCTGAAACGTATTTTTTCGATAACGCCCTGCGGTGGTAAAGCAGGAATAGCTCGACTCGATAGGTAGCCTGCTAAGGCCAATACGGCAACGGTAATGGCAGCCCAAAGCGTACCGTTGACTTCAGAAACTAAAATCCCCGCACTCAAAGTGCCCACCAGAATAGAGAGAAAAGTGCCCATCTCAACCCAAGCATTACCTGTCACTAACTCATCGTCTTTCAAGGCTTGGGGCAGCAGGGAATATTTTACTGGACCGAAGTAAGCCGACTGACTACCGGTTAAAAATAGCAGCAATAACATCATCATGTAGTTCTCGCTCACTATCGCGATAGCGGCGCAGGACATAATAATGACTTCGAGTAGTTTTAATCGACGGATAAGTTTGGCCTTATCCATATTATCGGCAACCACACCCGCGTGGGCCGAAAACAGGAAAAACGGCAGGATAAACACCCCTGCAGCCAAATTAACAAACATATCGACGCTTATGGGCAAGTCTTTGACTTGACTGAAAGTCACTAATAGCAGCAACACATTTTTATAAATGTTGTCATTCAAGGCGCCTAAGCACTGAGTCGCAAAATAAGGTAAAAAACGTTTAGTTAGCAGCATGATAGTTCCCTCTGGTAACCCATTCCTTGTAGATAAGCCTGCACATGGCTCTCGAGTAAATCCCGCAGTGATAACGATTCAGCAAAGAGCTTATTATCGAGGGATAAAGCAGTTAGTCCATGAATCCCACCCCACAACACACGGCTCATAATGAGATGCTGCTCCGGAGTCGCCTCAGGGAAGATCTGCGCTAACTCACGTTCAATCAGTATGAATAACCCTGCGATCAATTGCCCTTGTGATTCCGGCAGCGACTCAGAATCGAGTAACTGCAATTCAAAAACCAGCTTGAAAGCTTGCCGCCGCTCATTAGCAAACTGACTATACTCCCACGCCATTGCAATGATTTTACGCAAACTGTCGGCAGCGCAAACACCCGCTAATCTGTCATGTAAAGCCCTAAGCGTTGCCTCAGAAACCGCCAGCAGCAAATAGTTATAACTACCGAAAATATTGATCAAGGTGCTAGGGACATAGCCAATTTGGCTAGCCACTTTGCGTAAGCTCAGCCCTACAACACCTTGTTCGGTCAATAACTCAGTTGCCGCTTGTATTGCCATAGCGCGAATTTCATCATGGCTGTGTTCTTTTCGCCTGGCCATAGGTCTCACTCCCTGTTGGATAGCAAGAGACTAACAGCAGTCAAAATAAAAAACAACGTTCAAAATAAGTTTGTTTTACGTACAGTCGCGGGTAAATAGTGAAGGATATCATTAAGAATGATAAATAAGGATAGACGCTCGAAATCGATTCACTCAGTAAAACTGAACTATATATGTGGGATTACACCACACAAAATAACATAAAAAACGGCGCGCTCAGTCAGCACGCCGTCCATTATTTTGGTTTAAAAATCATTCTTAATTCAAAGGTGTTTTTAATTAAAAGTGACCATGGAATTTAAGGCCTGCGATAAGTCATCACCACTCTATCTGCGCCAGCGCCAAAATAATCGGCCTCAAAAGCCGAATCAACAAAACCTAAATGCTGATATAAACCATGGGCAGGGTTACTCGGATCAACGGTTAAACACACCCGCTCAACTGACACGGGCAGCTCGGCTAAACATTGTTGCATCAAACGCTTGCCGAATCCCTTCCCGCGAGCATTTTCACTCACTGCGACAGATAATATCCACATGCAGTTAGGATCGCTACTCTGGGCACTGAGCAAATAGCCTTGTAGCTGATTATCTGCATCCACGGCAACTAAAAATTGCTCTGGCCAACAATCAAATCCCTGACGAAAGAAGAAATCAGGATAGCTGTGCTCGCCAAAAATAGCCTGTTCGAGCTGATAAACCGCGAATAACTCTGACTTTAATACCGGACGTATAGACTGCATTCGAAAATCATTCACCTATTAAAATCTTATCCCAGTCTAAGTTGGGGGCGCCCACTACGATGAAGTTAGGGTTTTCTAACGTCTCACGCTCATTGTAGGTTAACGGTTGCAGCTCAGTATCCATCAGCTGTCCACCCGCTTCCTCGACGATAATTTGCGCGGCTCCCGTGTCCCACTCACCCGTTGGTCCGACTCGTACATAACAATCGGCTCGACCTTCGGCAACGAGACAACTCTTTAACGCTGCGCCGCCCATAACAACTAACTCGCAGTGTTTGGGATGGTTGAATAGGGTCAACACAGATTGAGGGTCCTGACGGCGACTTACGGCTAATCTTAGGGATACCTTTTCACGGTGCTCAATTTGGCGGCTGCTGATCCGCACTTCCTGTTTATCCGTGCGTTTGTATGCCCCTAAACCTGCAATCGCGTAATAACACACTTGCGTCATAGGCACATACACCACGCCCATCACGGGACGATTGTGCTCCACCAGTGCAATAATCACCGAAAAATCACCACTGCCAGCAATAAACTCACCCGTGCCATCGAGTGGATCGACCAACCAATAGCGCTTCCAAGATTCACGCACGCTCAGAGGAATATCGGCCGCCTCTTCAGATAACACAGGAATATCAGGCGTTAAAGCAGTTAATCGGTCACAAATGATCTGGTTCGCCGCTAAATCTGCGGAAGTGACAGGGGTATTGTCAGACTTCATTTCTCGCTCAAAATTACCTTTGAGATAAATGTCACGGATAGTTATCCCTGCATCGGTCGCAATCGCAATAACTTCGTCGATCAACTCTTCTGGCTTCATAACAACTCCAATCGCAAAGTTCGCGAATGTTTTGCAAGCGTTTCAGCTTTGAACGCTTAAAAGGAAAAAGATTATTTAAGGTATAAATACTTTTGCGCTAAAAACAACGCACTCACACTACGGGATTCGGAAAAATCGACATCATCGAGCAGGGCCTCCCAATCGGCGAGCGCCCAAGGCACCACATGAATGGGCTCTGGCTCATCACCTTCAAGGCGACTCTCATACAAATCTTCTGCAAGAAAAATTTGCATCTTACTGGAGAAATACCCCGGCGCTAGGCTAAGTTCTTTCAATAGCGTGAGCTTATTCGCCCCAAAGCCAATTTCTTCCTGCAATTCACGGTTAGCCGCTTCGACTGGCGATTCACCTGGGTCGATAAGACCTTTAGGAAACCCGAGCTCGTAATTATCTGTTCCGGCTGCATATTCCCGCGCCAGTAGCATTTGCCCTTGATGAATAGGCACTATCATCACAGCACCACGGCTGCCGCCTTTCATACGCTCGTATTGGCGTTCGACACCATTTGAGAACTTAAGATGCACTTGCTCAATTTGAAATAATCGGCTTTTCGCGACAACTTCGGTATGCAATATTTCCGGCTTATTCTGCCGCTGCGACATAACTGCCTCTAGATAAAAAAGCGATAAATTAAATAAGATAAGTGACAATCTTACTATCCTGTCTTTAATCTACAACCTGAATTTGTTACATGCTCCTAAGGGTAAGCCACAAATCCTTTGCGACATGCATCACAAACCAAGCCCAGCCTTAAGTGAACACCTTCAAAATATTCTCAAATATGATGTTTTTATTAGAGAGTAAAAAGGGGCGAATGCCCCTTTTGATATGCTAACGCTTAAAATTGATAACGTAGATTAAGCTGGTAACTGAGGAAGTCATTCGGCTCGATATCCACATACTGATACCCCAAACCAACTGACCAAGCGTCACTCACTTGATAACTAAACCGCAAACCCGCATACCAATCAGTACCATCGAGTTCTGTGGTTAAACGGCTATTGCCCATAGTGCTACTGATATCCGCTTGCCATCGAAATAATCCAATGGGTACTTCAAACCGCCAAGCATCATGCTGCAGTAAGGTTAAACGCAATCCCAACATCACGCCATCAGCCAGTACGGGGGTCACAGCTTTGACCTGCTCATGATATTGCGCCGGAGTCAAACTTGCGCCCTCAATCCGCGCACTTCCATTACCAAAGTCGGCATAGCCTAATTCGATTGCCACCATGGGAGTCCATTGATAACCCACACTTAAGCCAAACGCAGTATCTTTGTCATCAACCGATGTCACTACGCCCGCTGCAGCGTCAGACTGTAACTCTCGTCTGCCGCTATCAACCTGAGCTTGGCCGACAAAGCCCTCGACATACCAGTTATCAGCGGCATTCGCTTGAGTCACTGTGCTGGCGAGCAACACAGCACCCAAGACCACGTTATGTAATTCACGGCGGCGAATTAAACCCGTCGCAACGATCAAGCCTAATGCCCACAAGGCCATACTACCTCCTCCCGACTTGTTATCAATCACCACTTCTTGATAGGCTTTAACAGTAATCAACACTTGTCCTATTGCCTCACCACCCAGCCCATCACTAATTCGATAGCTCACAGTATCGACACCATCGAATCCTGTTTTAGGGATATAACGCAGCTTGTTAGTCTCCATGGATACTGTCCCTTGCTGCGCGGTTGCGCTGACTAAGGTTAAAGCATTGCCATCTGGATCGCTGTCATTACTCAACACATCGAGTAGCAAGCTCGTTCTGTCGTCGGTTGCGGCGCTCTCGTTGACTGCCGTTGGCGCGGTATTGCCACTCACTATCACAGTCAACTCACTACTTGCAGTACCACCTTTACCATCAGTAATGCTATACACCAGCACATCCGTACCGATGAAATCGGTTGCTGGCGTGTAACTTAGCTGCTGATTAGCCAAGATGACGGCGGTGCCGAACTCGCTGGTCACTTGAGTGACCGTCAGCGTATCACCATCGCTATCGGTATCATTGGCGAGCACATCAACATCGAGGCTCTGATTCCAAGGTAAAGAGGCCGTATCTGGGTTCGCCACCGGTAAATGGTTGCCATTGAGTATTACTGACACGCCACTTGGATCGACGATAGTACGGTTAGCGACGCCATCGTCATCGTTTGGACCGCCATCCTCTAGGGTTAACTGCACACACCAATGGCCTTCAGTTAATCCAGAAGTCCAACGACTGTCTCCGGGTGGAGGACAGAAACCACGCTCACCTTCACTACTGGCGACACTGTTGCGCTCATTCAGGACAAAATCCTTCCAACCATTTTGGGCTTGATACTTACGATATACCGCATTGGCTGGAATTGGCGAACGTTGTGGTATCACTAGACTGTAACTCTGCCCTTGTTGTGGCAATCCCGTCGCGATGAAGTCAAAAATACCGCCGACATTGGCCGCTATGCTGTCTTCTGGGACAAGATCAGGTAATAGTTGAATACCACTTTGCTCTTGCATCAGTGCAATATTACCTAAGCGTAAGCACACGCCAGCCTGCCCTTCAGCCAAGAAGTACACAGGCTGTAATTCACCTTCGGGCATAATGTTACAGTCGTTAATCGCATCCAAGTAATCAGGAATACCGTCATCATCTGAATCAGTAAAGCCTTCTTGAACATCTGGGATCAAATCACCGTCTGTGTCTGCGCCTGTCAATATAGGTAGGCTTGAACGTACAACAATGTAGACTTGCTCTGTGGTTGACTGCGCTGGCAAACCATTATCAGTAACCGTCACACTCACAGGGTAAATGCCCGGCAGGACAGATACTGGAGAGAAGAACATGCCCGCGTCATCGGATTGTAAGTTCAGCGAACCACTTGCCCATGTTGACGTTAAGCTATCCTGCATATTGGCGTCAGTGATATCAGCATCAATGCGTACATCACCGCCATTTTGCGCCACAATAAATTGGTGTACTCCCGCTTGAGTCACATCCAACGTTACCTTAGGCGCAATATTCGCTTCGGTGATCAACACCTGGGTTTGCTGCTTACTGGCCAAGTTCAAGCTAGGATCTAGACTAATCAGCACATCCTCATCCACTTCGACCTCACCATCTTCAAAGGTGCTAAAGCGGATCTCAGCTTGTTGGCCCGATGTCACTTCGACCACCCCATCAACCAAATCATGATCACCGCTACCTGCAGAGCCTGAAACGGTATAAGGCACAGAAAGTGGATATACGGGTGCGGCGCCATTAAGGTGCACGCTCACCACCACCTCATTGCCCTCACCGACAAGTTGATCTTTACTCAAGGAAATCAAAGGATGCACTTTCACCTTTTGTGCTTTAATCGCCTTATTACCATCACGATCTACAGCTTGCCAGTAAGCTAAGTAGCTGCCGGGTGCGAAGAACAGACTCTTATTCACCAGAGAAACGGGCAATGGATGACCGTTACGATCGACCGCTTTTGCGAAGCCAAGCTTAACGCGAGTAAATAGCCCCGTTGCATTCACATCGACATCGTCAGGCAAAGTGATCACTGGCTGATTGTCCGACTCAGTGCCTTCAATCAATACATTCACTTTGGCACTTGCACGCCCCTTGTTACCATCACTGATGGTATAGCGAAGCGCCACAGGCCCGACATAGGCTTCAGGCGCAGTAAAGCTCAAGCCCTCACTGGTGATTTGCACACTGCCGATATCCGCAGCCGCACCATCAATCGTTAAGGTATCACCATCGACATCAACATCGTTCGCGAGCACCGCAAGCGCATAAATATCATTGGCGGTACTTGTTAAGGTGTAGTCGTCATCAACCGCCTGCGGATCATCATTCACTGGCGTGACATTAATAGTTACAGTTGCAGGCTCGGAACTCAGCTCGGCATCCTTAGCAATAAAGCTAAACATGTCTGTTCCATTGAAATCCTTCTCAGGGGTATACAGCCAAACAGTGCCATGTTGCTCTAAGGTGCCGGATTCTGGCTGACTCACCACTTCATAGGTGAGCGGGTCGTTATCAGCATCTACGGCCGTTAGGGTTATCGTTACAGAACCGTCTTCTACCAAGGTCACAGTTGAGCTTGTCGCTACAGGCGCATTATTGGTATTGGTCACTGTGATGCTGAAGCTTTGCTCTGCCGTTAAGCCATCCGTGTCCGTCACTCGCAGTGTCACGGGGTGTGCGCCCACATCCGCATTGCCTGGCGTGCCACTTAACAGTCCAGTGGCAGCATTGAAGTTCAACCAACTCGGTTTAGTCACCGCGCTTAATGTCAGTACATCGCCGTCATCGGTATCCTCGGCCATGAATGTGTAGCTGTACGCGGTATCTTGAGTGGCGGCTGTGATGGCTGTTGAACTGATGATCGGCGCGTCGTTGACGTTCACTACAGTTAAATTAAATGCCGGTAAACTCGCTGACAAAGTGCCATCAGAAACACTAATAACAATCCCGTTAGTTACACCAACATCTTGATTGGACGGTGTACCTGACAGAGCTCCTATTGCTGGGTTAAAAGTCGCCCACACTGGTTTATTTAGGATGCTAAAGCTTAGTGTATCTCCCGGAGAATCAGCCGCTGTAGGCGTAAACAGATACGAAGCATCTTGGTTAATGGTTAATGTGGGTGAGCCCGTAATAGTAGGGGCAGAATTGGATGGCTGAGGTGTCACACTGTTTGATGCCGCAGAAACAGCACTTGTTCCTGCAGCATTAGTTGCGGTAACGGTAAAGGTGTATGCGGTGCCATTCGTCAAGCCTGAAAACGTGATAGGCGAAGCAGTACCATTCACAGTTGCGCCCCCTGGACTCGCTATCAAGGCATAGCTCGTAATTGCAGAGCCGCCGGTAGAAATTGGAGCTGTAAACGAAACAGACGCTGAACTATCACCCGCGACCGCAGTAACAGCAGTGGGCGCGCTAGGCTGTACAGGATTAACCGCAAATGTTCTGCTCACCTGTGTAGCAGGTAAATAGCTACTATCACCTGCTTGATCTGCATTAATAGTACAGCTACCTGCCGTCACAAAGGTCAGCACACCACCGGAGGTAATAGTACAAACGCCCGTAGTGGATGAAGTAAAGACAGGTGTTAAGCCTGAATCAGCTGTCGCCGTCAGTGTTGGCGTAGTACCAAAGTTTTGTGCACTAGGAGCTGCAAAAGTAATGGTCTGGGTTGCTGCCGGAGTAATCGAGTTAGATGCAACCGATGCCGCACCTGATCCAACTATGTTATTTGCTGTTACTGTAAAAGTGTAGCCCTGACCATTAGTTAAACCCGTTATCACAATTGGAGAAGCTGTACCATTTACCGGCGCCACATGTGCTGGGTTTGTTGTCACTGTATAACCTGTAATCACAGAGCCACCAATATTTACCGGAGCCACAAACGCAATGCTGGCTAGGGTATCGCCTGCCGTAGCCACTACCGACGTCGGCACACTGGGAGCAACTGGGTTCACGCTGAAAGAGCGGCTCACTTGCGATGCAGGCAGGAAGGAGGAATCTCCGGCCTGATCGGCATTAATGGTACAGGTGCCGGCAGTAACGAATGTTAGTGCACCACCGCTGGTGATGGTACAAACAGCGGTAGTCGATGACGTGAACGTTACCGCATAGCCAGCGCCAGCTGATGACGTAGCCGTCAACGTCGGCGAAGTACCAAAATTCTGCGCGCCCGGATTATTAAAGGTTATGGTCTGTGGCGCCGCTGGTGTAATGGAGTTTGAAGCCGCAGATGCCGCGCCAGGGCCTGCTGAGTTGGTGGCCGTAACGGTAAAGGTATAGCTAACACCATTAGTTAACCCAGTTACCGTAATCGGAGATCCCGCCCCGGTGCCGGTAAAGCCGTCTGGCGAGGACGTTACGGTATAACCGGTAATATTGGCGCCCCCTGCGCTGGCGGGCGCGACAAAGCTGATACTCGCCTCGCTATCGCCTGCGGTTGCAGCGCCGATAGTCGGTGCGCCCGGAACGATGGCATTAACGGCAAAAGATTGGGTAACAGTTGTCGCCGCATTGGTTGCGGCATCACCCGCCTGGTCGGCGTCAATCGTGCAGATGCCCGCTGTTACAAAGGTTAGGGCGCCGCCGGTGGTAATAGTACAAACCCCGGTAGTTGCGCTGGTAAACGATACAGCGTATCCGATGCCTGCAGATGAAGTTGCTGTTAGTATTGGTGCTGTACCAAAGTTTTGCGCACCCGGGTTGTTAAAGGTAATAGTCTGATTTGCTTTAGGTGTGACGGCATTCGACGCTGAAGAAGCAACGCTGGGACCCACACCATTGGTTGCGGTAACAACAAAAGTATAGGCAGTACCGTTAGTCAGCCCACTTACTGTAGCGATGCAGGCAGCAGGCCCAGCACAAGAACCAAATAAGCCGCCAGGGCTAGCGGTAGCGGTATACGTGGTGATCGCCGAACCACCGTTACTGCCAGGAGCGGTGAAAGTTACATCCACCTGGCCATCACCTGCGGTGGCTGTACCTATGGTTGGAGCATCCGGTGCGGTAAGAATTGACACTGAATGAGTTGAACCACTGGAGAATGCCGCAACAGTATTACCAGCATCATCCGCAACGTTGGTTGAAGCATTCAGGTTTACTTTCAAATCACCAGTGCCAGAGATGCTGGCGATATTCACATTAATCGCCGAACCGGAAGCTGCCGACACACTGGCAATGCTGCCTGCTGCCGAACCAGTACCCACCAGGGTAAAGTCATCTGTCGATACATTCGCTACCGATTCACTGAAGTTGGCGGTAAACGCCATGCTGGTATCACCCGAACCGGGTGAACCGCTGACCACAATACTGCTTACTGATGGCGCAATATTATCAACCGTGGCGTTTGTCGTATCTGAGGTTGCGGTGGTATTACCCGCGTTATCCGCTGCCGTCACCGATACATTCAGGTTGGTCGTATCAATCGCACCAGCCACAATCGGGTAGGTCGCAGTCCAGGTCCCACTGCTATTCGTTGCCACCACTGCAGCGCCGCCGCCAAATTGTGTGAAATTAACGGTGACGGAGCTGATGGTATCGCTATTGTTGTCGCCCCCTGCAGTGTTGTTCCAGGTCGCGGTGACAGTATCGCCAATTTTATAGGCACCGCTGGTTCCTGTTGCACCGGAAATGCTGATGCGTCCGTCGGTAACGGTAGGTGCCACGTTATCGACAGTAGCATTGCTGGTATCTGCAGTAGTAGCCGAACCATTCGCATTGCTGGCGGTGATGCTGACATTACGATTGGTAGCATCAATGGCACCTGCTGCAATGTTATAAGAGGCGGTCCAGATGCTTGCGTTATTGGTTGCAGTTACGGCAGCACCGCCGCCAAACTGGGAAAAATCGACCGTAACACCGATAATGCCAGCGTTATTATCACCACCTGCGGTATTGTTCCAGGTTGCACTGACAGTATCGCCGATTTTATAAGCGCCACCGGTGCCCGTGGCGCCGGAAATGCTGATATTGCCATCGGTGACGGTTGGCGGCGGAGGGGGTAAAGCTATAAAGCTACCGCCAGCAGTTCCCACACTTGTCGTCGTAGCTCCTGTGTTGTCGCCACTCCAGTTACTCACATTGGCAACCCGGTTAAGCCAGGTAGCTTTGTCAGCAGATGTCGTTGGGCCCGTGTATTGCACGTTATCTTGCTGGCTGGCACCGCCCGGCAGCCCAATGGCGTTGGTGCCATTTGTTAGCGCATTTTGACTACCAGTACCACCTGGCAATGTTGAATCCCGGAGCAACGTAAAACTGGCTGACGTGTTCCAGTTATTTGCATCAATATTTGTACCTGAGCTGTTATTTATGCCGAAGATGAAATAGGGATTATTGTCAGAATCCTGATAGATAAAGATGCCATCGCCTGCTAAGTTCATCGGGTCAGAAACTGAGTAGCCAGTGATAGCGATATCGGTTGTAAGGTCGGTGGATGTTGTGACGTTGGTTAGGGTTGTGGTCTGAGCATCACCCGTTCCACCGAGAAACAAATTAAATATTGCCCCCGCATTAATACTGCTGCTGGTTGTCCAGGTAATCAATCCATCACCCGTTGTACTTCCGGTAAACGTATCACCGGTGGCATTCCAACCCCAATCAGTAATCTTGATCACGGTGCCAGCAGGTAAACTGACCAATGTAGCAAAAGTGACGGTGTCATTGGTAGCGTTCCAGCCCAGAACAACCATGTCGCCTGCGTTAATGGTGTTTAACAAGTGCGGATAGGACTTATTGAGAGGTATCGTACTGACCTGTACAGAACCAATAACAGTTTCCAGTTGCCAGTTCCCGCCTTGTTTTGTATCGCCGGTCCAATCATCAGAGGCGGCAACACTGGCATTGGTTATACTGGCAATATTATTTAATAATGCTTTACCTTTTACCCCGGCTGCAACCTGACAGCCATAAATGTAAATACTGCCATTGGTGGCTAAGGCTTCACCTATAAAAGCTAAGTGATTGCGGGCATTATCAATATTGTCAGCCGACAACCAGGTATTTCCCGCCTGAATTTCACCATCGCGGCCATGAGAAATTAAATGAATTTGTGCGATATGGCGCTGATCGTAAAGCTCTTCGGCAATCTGGCTAACACCGTCGCGGTCTGCTTGCAGGATTCTTAGTTCAGCATCTGCAGGCAGGTCGCCGATCAGTTGCTGATAATCTTTAACTGCCGGGTCAACAAAAACCCATGTTGTTTTGTTTGTCGGCAGGCTTGGTTCTGCAGCCTGAATAGAGAACGACATTGTTGCCAGCGACAAAATGCTAAGCAATAAATAGCAAATCAAGCCACTTATATTAAATGCGATAGCAGCAAAATTTTTCATCCGGGAACAAAAGCTGTGATCAGACCGTGACATAGTATTTCCTTAATAAACAATATAGATTTTCGCTGGCGGGTATCCTTTACCCGCCGTCAAAAAAATAAAACATAGTGTTAAAGCCACGATGTTTAAAACCGCTCTATATCAACTTTAATTACGTGATGGATAAACACCCGTTAGTGCAATGATAAAGTTCATTCCAAGGTAAGGGCTGCGTGTCGGCACAGGTTGATTTGTGCCAGTGTATGTGCCCTGCGCTATTATATTTGCATTAAATGGCGCTAAGGTAGTGGAACTACCTGAATTCAGCGGTGCATAAAGGTCAACTTCAGCGCCTACAGCGGCATCGACAGCGGTGGACAATACACTGTTACTTGTTGGAGTTTTAGATGTACCGTCACTGGTATTTGCTGGTATAGCGATAGCTGCGGTACCAGTCAGTGAGACATAAAAACTGGGAAGTTGCGTTTGGTATAGCGTTACCTGTTCTGTGCCTAACGCCTCACCAAGTTGTATATCGCTTAATCCAGAGCCTGTGGGACGTGTGCTTATACCCACTGGACTGCGGCTTTGCAGGTTCGGCAATGCAAAAGTCGTTTGGCCATCGCCACCATAAATAGTGCCTAGAATTGAAAAAAGTGCGGTATGTTGCGAGATAGAAAGTAATTGCCCATTACAAAAAGCCCAGCCACGGGGAGCAAAATTACCTGCAAACATAGTGATTTCACCAATAAATGGATCTGACATTGTTTTTCTCCTTAAAATAACGATTTTGTCTAGTTAACGATTTAATTACTCACGACATTTAATCGACAGCGAGTTCCTTTAGCTGATTGCAACATCATCCACATCAATAAGAGGACCACTTAGATTGTAAAAACAAGAATAAAACAAAATAATTACAATTAAACATACATTAAAAATTGATAAACACAATCGGGCCCCAAAAAAATCAAGGTAAATGCTTTCACGTCAGTCCATCCCATCGCATCAACTCGTGGGTCTCAGAACAACTTTCAAACTTGAATCCATGCTGTAGGTAAAGCTTCTTCGCTCGCGTATTTTCCGCCTCCACTGATAAACCGACAGGTAAATGGCGTTTAATCGCCTCTTGCTTAATGTTTGCTAGCGTTGCCGAGCCAAAACCTTGTCCTCTCATGCTAGGTATCATAATTAAATCAACAAGATGGATTCTATACTCACTGATATCAAGCATCACTTTCCCGATGGTTTGCTGTTGATAGAACAAGATATAAGTGTTGGCATTTGGATATTGTTCCCGATAAGAGGCTTGCTGCAGTTGATATTGTTGCGCCAACATAGTGTCAACCACTTCACGGGGTAAACCCAGTCCATAAAAGAAAGGTTTTGTAGAATAAAAAAGCTGCGCCATAAATAGGTTGTCGTTTGCATTAGCGGCTTTAGCACTTAAACCTATTCGTGAATTGAACTCATCAAATATCATGCTTTTTATCCCAATATAAACGCTGCAACAGTTGGTTATAGGTCATAAATAATTGCTGCCACGATGGGCTTTGCAATTCACGAAGAGGGACTGGTTCATTTGATACAACAGGCGTAAATAGTTGCCCCTGCTGTTTTGCATCAAAACGCCAATGGTGTTGCCAGCGCTCAATCTCACCTTCAGATAATGGCCATCCTAAGATGGTAGAGAATGTTGTGGGTTTAAAATCTTTTAATTGATGATAATCAAGTAGAATAGCTCGAGAAGATTGGTATAAAGCGGCAGATAATTGCGCAAAATGCTGTAAGACGGTGGTACGAAATTCATCTAAGCTAGGCTCAGTATTTTCCATCTGTTGAGTATGCAGTTCAGTTGGAAGTAAACTTTGCCCTCCAGCCATATGTCTCCCTGCAACTCGTTGATGAGAAAACATAATATCCTTAGGATTGCGTATCAAGCATAACACTCGGCTCTTAGGGTAAAGTTCGAGTAACATGGGCCAGCAGGCCAGATCCCATGCATTCCACTTGATCACTAACTCACGCTCGCCCAGCCTCAATCGCCCCTGTAGTCTTAAGCATAAATCGACGAGCTGAGGTTTTAGTTCCAAAGGCCAATGGTCATCATGCATAACATCGCTGCATAGCATAGGTTCGGAGAGCACTCGGCAAGTTTCGAGCAGGGCAAAGCTGCTCGACACTAGTGTCGAACCACAACGGGACCAGTGAAAAATCATCAAACTTGGATTTACGATAGGCAAACTTTCGCGTTGGGATAATAGGGGTTCGAGCAAAGTTTTAGGTTGGATAAAACTGGCGAGCAAACAACGACGAGCATCACTGATATCGTCCTCTAAGAAGGGTTTAGATAGCCTATGAAATGCCGGAACCCAACTCACCGTTTTATGTTGTGAGTGATAACGACAAGGGAACCAGGCTTGACTGAAGCGATCTAAATCTGGAATAAAGCTATCTTGCTGCAAAGCAATAAATGCGAGCATGTGTTCCAAATTAAGCTCTGGCCAAGCAAGAAAATCCGTCATCAGCGCGATAAAATGCTCTACATCATTCGCTTGATGCAGTAAAAACAATGACTCAGGTTGATGTAACAATTGCCAATAGCGTTGCTGTTGTTCTTTAAAATCAACCATTAGGAAGCCATAGGGTAAAAGTTAATGTATTGCACCATACGCGGTAACGTCCCACGATTAGGACTGGCGCCGTGGGGCAAGGCATGGTGCCAAATGATTAAATCGCCCGCTTTAGCCGCTATAGGTTTTACTTGCCAGCGATGCCAATCCTGTTGCTGAAGCTCAATATCAGGCTTGCTCTGTTCGAGAAGCCACTCCTCTATCTTGAGATGAAATCCGGGGACACAACAGAATGCGCCTTGTTCGGCACTGGTATCGGTTAAATAAATTAACCCTTGAGTCGCAAACTTAACGGGTAGCTGTAGCGGCATATCCCAGTGCATATCAGGACCGGGGAAATGCCAAGTTGGCGTTTCAGGTGGATTAAAGCTGACTCTATCGGTTGTCATTACTAAATCAGTTCGCTGCCACAATTGTTCAAACACTTGACGGATTTTGGGGACTTGTCGATTCGCATCTAGTTGCGGATGGCGAAACAGTTGCAGCATTATTTTCTGCATAAACTCATGAGGTTGATACCAAGTGGTGGGATCTTGTTCATTGGCTCCTAACTGCTGCCAAATAAAATCTCGAGTTGCGACGCATTGCTCTGCCGTGAGTACTTGCGGGATCACTAAGTAGCCTTCACTTTGCCAAAAATTGAGTTGTGACTCACTGAGTACTGCCGCCGGATTTGAGTCTTCAACCTCTGCTGAATTGAAGTCTTCGACTTCTGGTACTGTGACCGATGGCGTTAATCCATTGGAAATAGCGCCTAATTGCTGATTAATCCCTGCAATATCCGCGGCTGTTAGCTTGGCGATTTGCTGAATGTAAGCGACAAAAGCTGACTGATGATCGTTTTGATATAAAGCTCTCAGACCCGGCTCTAGCCCTATTCCACAAAGATCCAGCAAGGTTTTATCTAAGTGCCATTCATTAGCCAGTTCAGTGAATGGCACTCCCCGTTTGCGTAGCTGTATCTTTTGCCAAAGCCGCTGCAAATGATAAATGCCTAAGCAGCTCAGATCGTCACTCGACACCAGCACTGGTTTTTGCTCTATAACATCAAATACAAAATCGGGATGAGTACCCTGCTCATATCGAAAAGCAAGGCATGAGAGTGGCTTAAGCCAATGTTCACGTCGATATCGAGGTAACGTGAGTTGAGATTGGTATTCGCTCAGCATGGAATTACCATAGACTTGAATGGAAGTCGTGAACTTAAGCGTTACCGCACTCGGGCTGAAATCGGGCAATAGTAATGTACCAGCCAAGAAACTGCGGTCTCCACTGGCAAGCAAGCGTGCTGTTTGTAGGTTGAGCGCGAATAACGGCCCTAAATAATGCGTCTCCACAAAATCCTGCACAGTACGACACTCAAGCCAAGCTTCTAACTCAATATTTTGCGGGATGAGCACACCATCATCTGCAAGATACGCCTGTAAATGGGTAAAAATTTGCACTTGCGGCTCCTGTTGCAACAAGTGCTTCATGGTTTCGGAAAGAATCACATCAAACTTTACGACTGTATTTGGCTGCCAAAGCGTGGCATCCGCACAGACACTCTCCACCACACGATCAGCCAAATCAAAGTGTTCAATAAGCTTAGTGACTTTATCTAACGAGGCTTGATGAATGTCGAGCAAGGTCACTTGAATTTGACTCGCAGAAAATAACGGCAGCAGAGGTAATAATAACCAAGCAAAAGGCCCTGTCCCCGCATATAAGATGTTCACAGTCTGCCCGGGATGAGCCTTTAGACGATCTTGTATTGCTTGATAAATCCCTTGTATAAAGACTCGGCCCCGCTCGGGATCTTCGGCACACTGCGCTGCGGTAGTGAGTGACACCGCCTTACCAAAAGGCGTATGGCTCGCCTCAGTATCCAAAAAAGACTCGGGGTGTAACTCCACTGCCGCTATTTGGCACAACTGCTTCAGCATGGGATCAATGAGCCGTTTAGACTCCCCTGCTGAGGTCGACAGCAGTAGCGAATTAGCAAACTGAGTTAATACAGCTACATCCAAACTATGCCCTAATTCAAGCTCTGATCTTTGCAGCATCGATTAACTCCCTTAACCAAGTATTGACCTCGCAATCAATCACTAAATTGATCCGCGCATCCTGCCCTTTATTTTCAACCCAATGGACTTGGTCGGCATTGATATACCAAAGCTCTCCGGCCTGCATGGGTACACGTTTATCGTCCACGTAAAAGTTGAGTTGCTCATTCGTTTGCAGTGGCAAATGTAATCTTGCCTCGCCTTGTTCTAGGCAGAGTCCTTGATCTCTATGGGGCTTTATCTCTGCCCCCGCATGTAAGCGCATCAAGCGCACGGATTTCACCGGACAGGCTAAAGATTTGATCACACTGAGTAGCGCAGAGCTAGATTCGAGGCAAGGCAGATCTTGCCAGTACTCCTGTGTAGCTATGGAGAAGGCTTGCAAGATAGGATGCGCGGCTTGATACTCAGCGGCGCAGCGCAAAGCGAGCACATCCCAACCGCCCAGCTCCCCTTGCCGATAATCACGCTGATTTACGTGGGGTAGCCAATTTTGTCGCAGCAAAGCATTAAGCTCTTGCTGTAAACTTAGGGAGTTTGGAACTTGAGCTAATAGGGCAAAAGAACAGATATCCATATCCAACCGCTTAATTTTCAGACTAAAAATAATTAGTCATCCAAGACTAGCACAAAGATATGAGCATACAAGTTGCGTGAATAATCATAATGACAGCCGTTGAAAATCACCCTGCTCACGCGTCAATCGCAGGCGTTGTTCAGCATGCAAAGAATAGGAAATACCCAATGTTTAACTGGAAGACTATCGATACAGTTCTGCTCGACATGGACGGCACTCTATTGGATTTGCACTTCGACAACCATTTTTGGCTGAGTTTAGTGCCGCAGGAATTAAGCAGGCAACGGGGTCTGAGCGAGGACGAAGCGCAGCAGTTAGTCGTAAATGCCTATGAAAAAGTCGTCGGCACACTCGATTGGTACTGTCTCGATTATTGGCAGGAGCAGCTACAACTCGACATTATGGGTTTGCATCGCACTTTGGTGGATCGCATTCAGCTGCGCCAAGACAGTATGCCGTTTTTGGCGGCCTTAGCCGCTGCGGGTAAACAGCGGATTTTGGTGACCAATGCCCACCCTAAGAGTCTCGCCCTAAAGCTTGAACATACCGAACTAGCAACAGGGCTCGATGCCATGATTTCCAGCCACGAGACAGGTTACCCTAAGGAACACCCACAATTTTGGCTCACCATATTTGAAAAGTTTCAACTTGAGCCAAGTCGCTGCCTCTTTATCGACGATAGCGAACCCATACTCAAGGCTGCTAAACTTGCCGGCGTAGGTCATCAGTTGGGGATTGCTAACCCAGACAGTAAAAAGCCAGTCAAAGTCTTTCAAGATTTCCCCGCGATTACCGACTATCACTCGCTACTCAAGGATCTAACACAATAAAAAAGGCACCTAAGGTGCCTTCGTTTTCATTCATAGTGCAGATCTATCATTGCGCGCTGAAACAGCGCTATAGCCCAGGAATA
This sequence comes from Shewanella septentrionalis, assembly GCF_025370265.1. Taxonomy (NCBI): domain Bacteria; kingdom Pseudomonadati; phylum Pseudomonadota; class Gammaproteobacteria; order Alteromonadales; family Shewanellaceae; genus Shewanella; species Shewanella septentrionalis. Next base: position 26,760 of record NZ_JAMTCC010000006.1, read on the forward strand.
CGCCCCTGATATATCACAGGGAAATAACCGTCGCTACCGCGTTTGCCTAGCATATCCAGTGACTTACGCATATCTTCTGGTTGCTCAGCCGTTTCTTTAATCTTAGCTGCTACTTTGACCATATTGCCTTCGTCTAACTGCAAAGTGCCGACGATACCGAGCTGGTTTTTGGCTTCATCTGTGGCTAATTGCGCTTTGCCATCAACGCAACTCAGGCCAAGTTCGATATTGCCTAGTGGATAATTGCCAAACTGGTTTTTAACGTTGGTTTGATTCAAAAACAGCTTACCAGACAACTGCTCGCACCAAGGTTTACCTTGCTCTAACGTCTCGACTAATAGGCTGACTTCACCGGAGATTTCGGTTTTAAAGGGCAGTTTTGCATTGCCGAGTAAAAAGCTATCTGGCGCTTCGAAACGTAACCCCTGCGCACTTAAGCCACCCATGGACCAAGAGATTAATCCCTTAGCACTGACAGGCGTTGCACGGCTGCCCACTTGAAAATCAACTTTCACTTTACCTAACAACAAGGCCCAAGGGCTGAGATCCCAACGCACTTGTTCTAACTGGCGTTGCGGCATACTTAAGGTTTCTATGCTGCCAGACCAAATACTGCCGCTCACACCCGAAACACTGATATTGGCAGGTAATGGCGCTAACGCTATCGCAATCTTAGCGGGAAATAGAACGACTAAAAATACTAAATAAATCAGTACGCCTATGATGACTTTTTTTATCAAACTCACAGCTACACCTTAATTTATTGCGACAGTTGGATACGTCTAACTTTGACATAGCCAGGGGCATCGGCCTCTGCCAAATCAACACTTTCGAGTGAAAGTCCTTTTTTCTGCACTAACTCACTCAAATAACCTAACAAGGCATCAAAAGGAACATCGTCCATCCACACTTGGATCTTATCGCCTTGGGGCTGCATGCGAGTAATCACTAACCCATAATTGCCCGCAGCCTGGTTAACCACTGAGCTTAAACTGCCCGACATAGTCTGTTTAGCACCGTTCTGCTTCAAACCCGCAATTTTATTCGCCGTTTGTTTTACATAGTTCAACGTCTGTTGCTGTGCAGTAAGGTTACGTAATGCATCGGCTTCGGCAGTGGCGATTGGCGTCCAAACACCCCAATAAAAAATACCTATGACTAAGAATACCGAACAAAAACCGACTAACTGCTGCTCGCGCGATGCGAGCCCTTGCCACCAAGTCCGCAAATTATCCATCTTATTTGCTCCTCAAGGTTAAGGTACTGGTTACTTGATCTTCACCGCTATTCATAGTGCCGCCGTCGAGTTGGAAACGACGACCAACGATCTCTTTAAACTTCTCGATTTGCGCGTAGTTTTTCGCACTCACTTGCATGCGGATCTCGTTACGTGCGCTTTCGAATCTTAAGCTATTAGGTTTAAGTTCAGGCACTTGCTTAAAGGCATCCTGCAAACCATCGAGCATGGCAAAAAACTCGGCGCCACTGCCCTGTCCCTGCAATGCGCGTAATTGACTTTCCATCTGCGAACGCAGGTTAACAATGCGCGAATTCCCCGGCACCACTTGCTGATAAATGGATTCGCTCTGAGCTTTAAGATCGGCAATCTGACCATTGACTTGATGTATGGTCAGCCCTTTATTCACTAAGGCCAGCACACAAGCGATGGCGATAACGATGGCAGCGCTCTTCCACATCATCAACTGTTTGCTGTATTCACGCTTAGGCGTGTAAACGCCGCCCAGTAAGTTAACTGGCGCATGCAAAATACCGCGGGCTAACACTAACATAGGTAGCTCAAGTGACTGCGGCTTAAGCTCAACACCTTCGAGTTGCATATCGGTATAACTGGCGACAGACACTTCGCCCTGTGCGGGCCTAAGTTGCTCCAGCGCAATCGGTAACCAAGGCAAAGGTAAACTCTGGCCTGTGGCTAATCCGGTACGCAGTAATAGTTCATTACCAAAATTCATTGCCGCCCATTGGCACTCTTGCAATGGTAAGGCTAAGCAGTCGGGTACGATGCGCTTCACTTTTAAACCCGCCTCGGTCAAACAACTCAGCCAAGTCTGCATTTGCTCATGGGCCACGGCAACCACGCTTAAGGCATCGCCATCACGCGGGCCGACGGTAAAATGCATGGCATCGACGTCCTCGGCTAAAGCTTCTTCGAGCATAAAGGGCAAGGCTTTCAAGGCTTGGCGTTGGCCTTTTTCGGGTAAATGCACGCTAGTGAGTGTCATTGCCGCGGCGGGCACTAACACATCGACGGGACGGTTACCCGCACGCTCAGTTAAGGTCGACAAACCTTGGGCATTGGCGAGCTCGCCAGAGGCGATAATTTCCTGTTCTTGCTCAGACCAAACGAGCCATGAGCATGCTTGCTCTGCTGTTCTGCCCAAGCGAATAAATAGCCGTTCACTCACAGTTTTTCTCCACCAGTCCCAGTCAAGAAAGCGTGACTGAGCTCGTTGCTATTATTTTTGTCCACCAGATTCTGCCGGGTGAGCACTTCCATTACTTCTGGCCACCAACATCAAACCCTGCCGGGTGAGCACTGCCATTATTTTTGTCCACCAAACTGACGGGTGAGCACTTCCATCTTGTTGCCGCCGCCCTTTTTGAGCACGCTTTCCATTCTAAACACAGCGTTATCGACTTTCGCCCCCGAGGCCAACAGAAAATATTGGCTATCGATGACAAAACTCGACTTCATGGCACCTTCCCACTTGATCGAGCCCATAGATGAGCTTTCATAAAAATCTTCGATTTTGTCAAAACCATCGCCGGGGCGTTGGTTGATGATACTTTCTGCTTCGCCGACCGAAATCTGATTATCGAGCATGCCAGCTAACAGCGCCGCTTGCTCAACTTCCACAGTATTGACGTTAAGCAATTGCCTATCATTGCCTGGGATCACACAAACATAGGGCAAGAGTTTCAGATAGATATCTTGGGTGTATCCCATCACAGCGCGTAACTCACTGCGATGATTCATCAGCGTATTGGCCGCACGGTAAGGCACATTACGCGATTCATATTCAGCATCTTCGGCGCCGTAGGGGCTGGCCGTCATGTCTTCGTCGATATAATCTTTTAAGGTCTGAGTCAGGCGATCCGCACTAAAGTCGTCCATCCCTAAGCTCACCAACAAAGCCTTATATTGCTTCGCCGCCAAGGGCAGCTTAGGTTGACCGTTTTCCACCTCTTTCGTGGTCGCAGATAAGGCATTTAAGTTGAAACAGGCGCGCATATCGGTGATCTTGCCCGCGATTTCACCGTATTCCGCTGGAAACACCACATCGGCCATGGCCCAATATTGTTGCCTGTGGACTCGACCTTCAGAGTCATCTAAATCTTGTTTTAAAATCTTCTTCGCCAATTCTTCGGCGGAAATCGCATACCAATAAGCTTGATCGTACTGAGCCAAGTTTAAGGTTCGGCGCATGGACAACTGATTACGCCCAGTGATATTTGTCGCGATGATCACCACCATAGCCACTATCAAGAGCACAACGATCAGTGCAACACCGCGCTGTTTAGACCGAGATTGGGTTCTCATTCGCGGCCCTCGGCATCAGGATCACCGTCTCCGGTATCGCCAGAATCTGGGTCACCGGAACCATTGCCTGTTCCACTGCCGTCGTCGTTTTTATCTTTGTTAGCATCGTCCGGATTTTCGTCTTTATTATCATCATCCTTAGACTTTTCAGGTGCGGCAGCGCCTAGCGGCAGCAAGAACTTACGTTGGATCTTGCCTAAGCCTTCAATCTCAATCTCCATGGCGATCGCTTTAGGCAACTTAGTCGCCTCGACTTTGCGCTCCCACTTGTCATCCATAAAGAAGGAATATTCCACCGACAATACTTTATCTATGACTACTGTCTTAATCGGCTCGGCGCCAAATTCAGGCTCAGGATAAGGAAAATACCAACGCTCCAGTCGCCCTTCGTGCACCACATACGCCACAGACTGCAAGCTGCCCCGCGGTAATAAACCGTCGGGATTTAACCAACCTAAACGGTAAAACACTAAGGCTTCTGATTCCGAGTCTAAGATATCATTGCCCGTTTGGAAGACGGTCGAACCTCGACCCCCTTCGAGTAATCTGGGTGTACGCGCCACCATTTGGGCGAGATCACGCTCAATCGCACCAAAGCCTTGCTGCAGGGCTTTAAGCCGAGTCGAGAAAGTGCGCGTCACTTCATCGTTAGTCAGCACAGTGCTGAGCACGGCATTAGAAGCCAAACCTATCATGGCGAAAATCGCGATGGCGATCAGCATTTCTAGCAGGGTAAATCCCCGCTGCGCACTAGTCAGTTTTAAGGACATAACTGCTCACTTGTGCTGCAATACGCTGATATCGTTCGTCTTCACTCACGCTAATCCGGATCATACGAAAATTATCGTCCGTGGTTTTCACCACTTCCTTACGCCAATACCAATCCTTTCCTGCAAGTTCGACTTGGCCTTCTTTTTTACCGATTTCAGGAAACTGCGGCTCGAGTCTGGCATCGACCATCTGATTGTCGGCTACCCACTGTGCCAAAGTGCGCGATTCCAGAATTGGCATGTTGGCCATCTGCTCGCCCAAACTTTTAGTGATCGACACGGCCGCAATCGAAAACACGGCAAGGGCCACAATCACTTCGAGTAACGTCATGCCCTTAGCGCGTTTCATCGGGACGCCCTATGGTTAATCTGCCCAGCGCATCGCCGACCACTAACGCTTCGACCTGCTGACCTTTGTCAGTTTTGGTGATAAACGTCAGCTCAAAAGCGCTCATTTCACCGCTCGGGAATAGCATGACCTGTGGCTCAGGATGTTTCTTCTTGTCATCGGCAGAGGGCTCAATCAGTGGTTCTTCAAACCAAGAATCGTCTTCTTCATCGTCTTGTACCAAGGGCAAACCATCGAGCACTAAGTTCATCACGACACCCGGCTCCATCTGCTTTTCAGACAAGAGTCTGTCTTTATCCAAAGGCTCCCACTTACCGTCTTTATAAAAAACAAACTGATAACTGGTTTTCTCAATCACAATACCAATAAATTGGCCACTCAAAACGGTCTCATCGAGCACCATTTCAGTGGCAGCGATAAACTGCCGCGCCGTTCTATCTAGGGCCTGTTGTGGGCCCGAATTGCCGATAGACATAGTCACAGCCGCTGCCGTGAGTCCCATCAACAAGATCACTAGCATCACCTCCATTAAGGTGAAACCAGCGTGGCGCAGCTTTAGCATCTTATTGGAAATTCTGTAAATTCCAGTTACCGATGTCATCTTCGGTACCTGGTTGACCATCTGGGCCTGCTGTGAATATATCTAGCTTGCCGTTTTCGCCAGGGCTGAGCAGCAAGTACTTATTGCGCCATGGATCTTCTGGCAGACGTTTGACATAACCATCTTCACGGTAATTACGTGGCTCAGGTGAAATCGTTGGTTTTTGCACTAAGGCTTCTAAGCCTTGCTCGGTCGTCGGGTAGATGCCGTTGTCTAACTTATACATGTCTAAGGCATTTTCGAGTGCGACTATGTCAGATACTGCTTTTTGTTGGTCAGCTTTATCTTTGTTACCCATTAAGTTAGGCACCACCATAGAGGCTAAAATCCCTAAAATAACAATAACCACCATCACTTCGAGTAAGGTAAAACCTTGATGTTTCTTGTTCATTTGCATCGACTACTTCTCCTAAAAAACCCTATGCCAATCGACTTGGTCATAATCCATAAATTCAAAAAATTAACCGCTAATCAAGTTATTCAAGGCTAAGATTGGCTGCAGAATCGCCATCACGATAAACAGCACCACACACGCCATACTCACCACCAGCATAGGTTCAAATACCCCTAACGCTATATTGACGTTGCCCTCGAATTCCCTGTCTTGGTTATCGGCGGCGCGTTCTAACATTTGCTCAAGCTGGCCACTCTTTTCGCCCGAGGCAATCATGTATAACATCATTGCCGGAAACAACTTAGTATTAGTCAATGCCGCACCTAAGCTAGTTCCTTCACGCACCCGCGCAGTCGCATCATCCACTGCGGCCCGTACTCGCACATTCTGCAATACTTCACTGGCGATACGCATACCGTCAAGCAAAGGCACAGAGCTTGCGGATAAGATACTTAAGGTCCGTGCAAAACGTGCCGTATTTAAGCCCTTACTCACGCGGCCAACAACTGGCATGCTCAATAAAAAATTGTCGTACTTCATTCGAAACGCAGGCGACTTTAACATGCGCCGAAAGAGCGCGAACAGCATCACTAGGGCAATGACCACAAACACACCGTAGTTTTGCACAAAGTCAGAGGCCGAAATCAAGAAGCGGGTCGAAGCGGGTAACTCGGCGCCCATGTGTTCAAACTGGCCAACGACTTTCGGCACCACCGCAGCCAGCAGGATGGAAATCACCCCAATCGCCACTGTGGTCAATACTGCGGGATAAATCATGGCTTGGGTCAGCTTAGATTTAAGCTGTTGGCGTCGCTCTGTGTAATCTGCTAACCGATTAAGCACCACTTCTAAGTGACCGGATTTTTCACCCGAAGCCACCATGGCACGATATAAATCATCGAAAATATGCGGAAATTCAGCCAAGGAGTCGGCCAGACTATAACCTTCCACCACCCGCGAACGTACCGCCATAATCATACTTGCAAGGCGATCTTTTTCGCATTGCTGACCAACGGCCTTGAGGGATTCTTCAATCGGTAAACCCGCGGCCACTAAGGTCGCGATTTGACGGGTGATCAAGGCTAATTCAGCAACCGAGATACCCCGTTTGAAAAACGCAAAGCTGCTGCTTTTGGCTTTGGCTTCTTTTTCAGAAACAGGCAGAATTTCTAAGGGCATCATGCGCTGATCGCGCAACTGGCTGCGGGCGTGTCTGGCGGTATCCGCCTCGATTACACCCTTAAGCTGCTTTCCCTTTGCATCCAATGCCTTATATTCAAATGCTGGCATAAATTACTCCTCGCGAGTCACACGTAGCACTTCTTCGAGAGTGGTGATGCCCGCGAGCACTTTGCTCATGCCATCGTGACGAATGCTCGGCACAGACTGACGGATATACTTTTCGATAGCTAACTCACCGCGGCCGCCATGGATCAATTCGCGTACATTGTCATCAACCAGCAATAACTCATGAATACCCGTTCGACCACGGTAGCCATTGTTACCACAGGATTTACAGCCATTGGCACGGAAAATACGTCTGTCGTCATCGGCTGCTATGCCCAGTAACTCACGCTCACGCGCATCGGGCACGTGCTCAATTTTACATTTTGGACAAAGGGTACGGATCAAACGTTGCGCCAACACGCCAAGCAAACTCGATGATACGAGGAATGGCTCAACGCCCATGTCTTGCAGACGCGTTATCGCGCCAGACGCTGTGTTGGTATGCAGGGTTGAAATTACCATGTGACCAGTGAGTGATGCTTGCACCGCAATTTGCGCGGTTTCCAAGTCACGGATTTCACCTATCATCACCACATCGGGATCTTGACGCAAAATTGCGCGCAGACCACGAGCGAAGGTCATGTCAGCCTTAGTGTTAACTTGGGTTTGACCGATACCGTCTAGCTCGTATTCGATTGGGTCTTCGACAGTAAGTATGTTGGTGTCTTTTGAGTTGATCTCAGTCAGACCCGCATACAAGGTGGTACTTTTACCCGAGCCCGTTGGGCCAGTCACCAGAATAATACCGTGGGGGCGACGGATAAGATCTTCAAACTTAACGCGAATACTGTCGGTCATCCCCAATTGCTCTAAATCGAGGTTGCCAGTATTTTTATCCAGCAGACGCAGCACGACGCGCTCACCATGGCTCGATGGCATGGTCGATACCCGCACATCTACCGCACGACCAGCAATACGCAGGGAAATACGGCCATCTTGTGGTACACGTTTTTCGGCGATATCGAGGCGCGCCATCACCTTAATCCGCGACACTAACAGCGACGACAGCTTACGGTTTGGCTTAAGCACTTCCTTGAGCACACCATCGATACGGAAACGCACTATGAGCTGTTTCTCGTAGGTTTCGATGTGGATATCCGAGGCTTCTTCTTTAATCGCTTCAGATAACAAGGCATTAATCAGTTTGATGATAGGCGCGTCATCATCACCTTCGAGCAAGTCTTCGGTCTGCGGCAGTTCTTCGGCAAGGGTGAATAAATCCATCTCGTTGCCGATATCTTCCATCAACTGCTGCGCTTCAGACGAGTTCGCCTGATACGCTTGAGTGAGTTTGGCCTCAAACTTCGCGACTTCGAGCTTAACCAAAGGCAAATCAACACCCGAATAGCGCCGTGCTTCGAGCATGGCCGTTAACGGTGTTTTGCTGGTATAAAACAAGCTCAAGTCGCCCGTTTCACCCGGCGCGAGCACCACATCGTGGCGATGGGCGAAGGCAAAGGGTAAGCGCTCTTTACTGCTCGAACGAAACACCTCATCACCTTCAGCTTCCAGACCTAGCTCATTGGAGACTTGGCTGAGGTCATCGACTTGGGATAATTGTATTTCACTCATTGGTTTTATCTTTATTCTTGTTTTCTTCCAGTGACTTTAAAGTCGGATCTGTTTTACGCATCTGAGTATCTAGGCCTTTGCCTTCTTTATAACGCTCTAAAATCGCGTTAACTTCTGGCGGCAAATACTCTGATTGATTCCATTCTTCCAACACAGGCACTTTAGTATTTGGCATTAAGCTGACGCCACGTTCTTGCTGCTCAAGTTGTAATGCTCTGAAATAGTTGTATTTGCGCCCAGCAATCCCTTCCATAGTCACACCATCACGAATAATGGTTGGTTTGATGAAGATCATCAGGTTTTTCTTGGTCTTTTTGCTCGAAGAAGATTTGAATAAATGTCCCAAAATAGGAATGTCACCCAAGAAAGGCACTTTTTGCACACTTTCTTGCACTTCTTCGTTGATCAAACCACCCAGAACCACAATTTGCCCTGAATCAGCCATAACGGTAGTGGTTAAACGTCGTGTCGCAAAGGAAATATCCACACCTGTATTACCGTTAACTCCTGATACTTCCTGCTCAATCGTCAGCTTAACCGCATTGCCTTCGTTGATCTGCGGCACCACTTTCAACTTAACCCCAACCTCTTTACGTTCAACGGTTTGGAATGGGTTGCTATTGTTAGAGCTGGCGGTAGAGCCCGTCAGAATAGGCACTTCATCACCGACGATGAAAGATGCTTCTTGGTTATCCAAGGTAGTAATAGAAGGTGTTGCCAGTACGTTTGAGTTTGTGTCACTGGATACGGCTTGGATCAGCGCACCAAAGTCACCCATGGCCACACCCCATGCCATACCGTTCACTTTACCTAAAGCTTGGGCAAGTAAGGTAACATCGCCCTTCGTACTCGGGTTTTGACCTATCACCTGACCAGTACTCGGGTTAGTGATGAATGTGCCTTCTTTATCTTGCGCCTGCCATACACCAGCGCCAATCTCACCTATGGTTGGGCCTAAGTTATTAAACTGAGTGCCGCCGCCCGCTTTCGCCGCCCATTGCACCCCAAAACCGACACTGTCGCCTTCGGCAACTTCGACAATAATGGCCTCTACGAGTACCTGAGCACGGCGAATATCGAGCTGATTAATCACGCTCTCGATAGTGCGCATTTGATCGGGCTCGGCGCTGATCACTAAGGCGTTGGTTTCAGTATGTGCCATGATATTGATTTCGTTACGGCGTTTACCACCAGCAGCCTGAGCGCTTGGGTCTTTATCACCCTCTAATTTTTGGGCAAACCCTGTCAGCACTTCAACCAAATCTTCGGCCTTGGCATAACGTAAGTAACGCACCTTAGTGTTGCCCGTGCTGGCTTGCTCGGCATCGAGACGATGAATAAGTTCGACCACACGTTGGCGACTCTTTTCATCACCGCTAACAACCACAGCGTTGATGCGTTCGTCGGCAACCACTTTTGGCGCTTGGCCAGGCAATTGAGCCTGGTTAGCCGTGGAACGGTAAAGGGTATCGATAATTCGTACCATTTCCCCCGCAGAAGCGTATTCGAGCGGCACGACTTGTACTGAAGTATCGCCCTGCTTATCTACGCGGCGGACAATTTCAACCAACTTATTCACCACGGCAGCACGGCCAGACAACATCAAGACGTTGGAGGGATCGTAGTTCACTACGTTACCGCCACCCGCGTTATCATTTAATTGGCGTAACAAGGGCGCTAATTGTTTGGCCTCAGTGTTATATAAGGCCACGATGCGGGTGACCATTTCATCGCCCATGCCGGGTTCGTTATCATTTGCCACTCGGATGGCTGCGGTTTTGGCGTCTTTGTCCTTGATGACTTTAATGACGTTATTTTCCATCTCAACGATGGCATAACCGTAGACTTGTAAGACGTTGAGGAAGAACTGGTAATACTGTTCATCATTCAGCAGGTCATAACTGCGAACGTTGATTTTGCCACGGATGGTTGGGTCGACTATGATGGTCTTATTCAGGTTTTTACCAACGATATTGATAAACTCTTGAATATCTGTGCCCTTAAAGTTGGCCGCATATTGTTCAGACCAAGCGAATTGGGAGGAGAACATGGCTGCACCCGCAACAACCCCAGCAATCAGCTTGCGTCGAATCCTTTTGTTATTCATTCTTTTTCTTTCCTCTAACGCGTGTTATTGCGGCAAACTAAACATGATTTCAACCAATTGTCCTTCCCGCTCAACCATAATGGACACTTCAGTTAACTCGGGTAATTGGCTCATCATTTCTAACGCCTGACTCATTACGGTCAAGTCGTATCCATTAATTGATTTGGCTAAATCATTGGCTTTAAAACCCGCCTGCTTAAACAAATTGGCGTCTTTCCCTGGATTCAAACGATAACCCGCCACAGAATCACCTTGTCTCACGGGTGAAATGGCAATGTAATCGGTGATCTTACTGGGGTCGGCTAACAATTCGGTGCGAGATTCGGCGAGTTCTTGGGAAATTTCGGCATTTTTACGTTGATCGACACGGCTCACTGCCGAGTCCGCCTTATTGCTTTTAGCTTGTTGTAATTGCTGATTAGCAGGGCTTTGGCTGGTATAGACTAAGCCATCGAGCATTAAGGTCTCGTAACGGCCAGCGTTAGTGATGATGATACGGTCGGCATAGACTTCTTTGAGTGATGCAGAAGTGCCCTTGATCTTATCACCTAAACTGTAGGTTTCTTGGCTGCCGTTGGACTCAATAATCGCTAAGCCTTTTTGGTCGGCCGTCGATGCGACAACCCCAGTCAGCTGAATTGAAAGTGTAGTCTTAGGTGCGTCGGTCACAGTCTCAACGACTTCGACTTTAGGCTTATCAGATGTCGCATCCGCCTTACCAAAGAGTCCAAGCTGCTGCAGACCTGCGAGATCAACCTGACCGGCACCTTTGCCATTCACGCTTACGGGCGTTGGGGACCAAGCACTGGCAGATGAGTGAGTAGGCACTAATTTCCATGTAATTTGCGCAGCTAACAACATGATCACAATAAAGCCCAACCAGAAGACAATCCGGCTTAAGGGCTTATGGGGCATGCCAATGGCTTTTGCGATAACTTTATCTAATAAATCCATATTTTATGTGGACCCTCGATACAGGTCTCTGTTCTGATTATAATAATTAGGCAATAACCGCCTCATGCTAACCTAGGCTGCATTTGGCAACAAGCCCATAACAGCATTCAAATTGGCGAAAATAGGCCAATTATGCTAACTTTGCCCGCCACAAAAGGGTGTGAAGCACGCCACCCTTTAACATAATAGAAATGCACTTCACGCATTTTCTTGCTCGGCATGTGAACTCATCGATCTTTTAGCTGGAGACACTATGACTCAAGGTCAAAGCGACAAAACAGACATTCGACTCGATAAGTGGCTTTGGGCTGCACGTTTCTATAAAACCCGTGCCATCGCCAAAGAAATGATTAACGGCGGCAAAGTACATTACAACGGCCAGCGCGCCAAATCTAGTAGGAATGCCGAGATAGGCGCCGTCCTTAAGATACGCCAAGGATATGACGATAAAGAGATCGTCATAAAAAAATTATCGCAATTACGCCAAAGTGGTGCGATTGCACAAGAATTGTACGAAGAAACCGCGACAAGTCTGGCTAAACGGGCCATTAATGCTGAGCAACGACGTCTCCACATGCTCAATAACCCGATACCCGATCAGAAACCAGATAAAAAGCAACGACGTCAGCTCATGCGCTTTAAAGACCTTTAACAGTGAGATACACGATGAACCAAGATACTTTACACCGCTACTTGTTCGACAATGCCGATGTGCGTGGTGAACTGGTGCAGTTACAAGACAGCTATCAACAAGTGATCAGCGCCCAAGAATATCCAGCCGTACTGCAAGTGCTGTTGGGTGAATTAATGGCGGCCACCTCGCTATTAACCGCGACATTAAAATTTAGCGGCGATATCAGCGTGCAGTTACAAGGCAACGGCCCTGTTTCTTTAGCAGTGATCAACGGTAACAATCTACAAGAGTTACGCGGTGTGGCTCGCTGGAATGCTGAACTTGCCGATGATGCTAGCCTTACCGATCTGTTCGGTCAGGGCTATATGGTCATCACCTTAACACCCGATGAAGGTGAGCGCTACCAAGGTGTGGTCGCACTGGACAAGCCAACACTTGCTGCCTGTGTTGAAGAATACTTCAATCAATCTGAACAGTTACCAACAGGCATTTGGTTATTTGCCGACGGCAAACAAGCGGCGGGCATGTTCCTACAAATTCTGCCAAGCCAGCAAGATCACAACGCCGACTTCGAACACTTGAGCCAACTAACGTCGACCATCAAGGCCGAAGAGTTATTTACTCTTGATGCAGAAAGCGTATTACATCGCCTCTATCATCAGGAAGAAGTGCGTCTATTCGATCCTATCGATGTGAGCTTTAAATGCACCTGTTCCCATGAACGCAGTGCCGGCGCAATCAAAACCTTAGATCAAGCTGAAATCGAAGCCATTCTCGCCGAAGACGGCAAGATCGAAATGGGCTGCGAATATTGCCACGCAAAATACACCTTTGATGCCATAGACGTAGCGGCATTATTTGCGAACGGTCAGACGTCAACAACCCAGCAATAATCGGTTAAACGGTTCATCAAAGCTAAACAATATGGGCGCCCGATTCGGCGCCCATTTTTTATTCATCCCCACAATCCCCTCACACATTGCACTCGGCTTAGGCTACAATCGCCTCACTTTGTTACCTAGCAAAGCTTAGGTGATAAATAAAATAAAATCGGCAGACGATCGATATTAAAATAACCTTACAAATCAAATGGAGACCTCACTATGGCGGATGGATTAAACCGCGTTCACTTTAACCCCTCAACAGCACAACTTGTCGAATTTGCCCTGCTACGCGGCGAAGGTGAATTGACAGCCAATGGCGCATTAGTCGCTAAAACAGGCGCTCGCAGTGGTCGCTCACCCGGCGATCGTTTTATCGTAAGAGAACCCAGTTCAGAAGCAGAGATTGAATGGGGCCCTGTCAATCAAGCTTTCGACCCTGGTGCTTTTGAAGGTTTATGGGCACGTGTTGAAGCTTACCTAGCCGATAAAGAACTGTTTGTATCTGACCTCGAAGTCGGTGCCGATACAGAGCATTACCAGCCAGTACGTGTGACCACCCAATACGCTTGGCACCAACTGTTCGCCCGCAATCTATTTATCATTCCTGAAGAATTTAATCGTAAAGACAAACCTGTGTGGCAGATCATCAATGCCCCTGACTTTGTTTGCGATCCAGCGCGTGATGGCACTAACTCAGATGCGACCGTGATTTTAAACTTCGCCGAACGTAAAGTGCTGCTCGCGGGCCTGAAATACGCTGGCGAAATGAAAAAGTCTATGTTCTCAGTGCAGAACTTCCTACTGCCAGCCCAAGGCGTGCTACCTATGCACTGCTCGGCCAACGTAGGTAAAGATGGCGACACTACGCTATTTTTCGGTTTATCTGGCACAGGTAAAACCACACTCTCTGCCGATCCAAAACGCTTCCTGATCGGTGACGATGAACACGGCTGGGCACCTGGCGGCGTATTCAATATTGAAGGCGGTTGCTACGCCAAATGTATCGATTTAAGCCAGAAGAATGAACCTGTTATTTGGGATGCGATTCGTTTCGGCACTGTACTTGAAAACGTCGTAATGGACGAACACCGCGTACCCAACTACAAAGACAGCAGCCTGACGGAAAACACCCGCGCAGCGTATCCGCTGGAGCACATCGCCCAACGTAAAGAAGATAACTGCGGTGCCGAGCCACATGCCGTTGTGTTCTTAACCTGCGACGTATCTGGCGTATTACCACCAGTTTCTATCCTGACCAAAGAACAAGCGGCATACCACTTCTTGTCTGGCTACACCGCGAAAGTGGGTTCGACTGAAATCGGCTCAACCTCAGCGATCCAATCGACCTTCTCAACGTGCTTCGGTGCACCTTTCTTCCCACGCCCTGCAGGCGTGTACGCAGAACTGTTAATGAAGCGCATTGAGTCCTTCGGCAGCCAAGTGTACTTAGTCAACACTGGTTGGACTGGCGGTCCACACGGTGTAGGTAAACGTTTTGACATCCCAACCACCCGCGCCATCGTCGATGCGATTGTCAGCGGTGAATTGAAAGATGTAGAAACCGTCCACTTAGACACCTTGAACCTCGCCGTTCCTGTGGCAGTCACAGGCGTAGACAGCAATTTACTCAACCCAATCAACACTTGGGACGATAAAGCGCAATATGCCGAATACGCCCAGAAGCTGGCCGAAGCTTTCACTAAAAACTTCGCTAAGTATCAAGTGTCAGACGCTATCCGTAACGCTGGCCCAAAGGCATAAACGCGTAGCGGATTCATTTAGATAATGTAATCAAACACATTGTTGAGTTAAAAAGCGCGGATTCAGTCATGAACCCGCGCTTTTTATTTGCCTGTTGATTTGATGACTAATAGCCTGCCGCACTAAAGTCACTGCGATAGATTTTTATGTGTTTTATTTCTTATCGATTAGTTAAACCAAGCTTAAATTAATGCTGCGTTTTTATAATCGCCGATAACAATCATCATTTTTAGGAAGCGGCACCCAAATGGAAAATCATAAACCTGTCACTGGATTCCAGCGATTTCTCAATGGCGTCGAAGTTGTCGGCAATAAACTGCCCGATCCGGCGGTGTTATTTGCGATGTTTCTGGGCTTAGTCTGGCTGATCTCCTGGGGATTATCGGGTGTCAGTTTTGATGAAATCGACCCTCGTACTGGCAACCCCATTCAAGTCGTGAATATGCTCGAAGGCGGCGCACTGACTGCATTTACCTCGAACATAGTCTCCACCTTTGTGACTTTCCCACCGCTCGGTGTCGTGCTGGTTGCTATGCTGGGGCTTGGCGTGGCTGAGCATACCGGTTTTATTAATGCGGGGCTGCGCTCGATTTTATCGGTGACCCCCAAGATGTTACTCACCCCGGTATTGATCGCCGTGGGTATTCTGAGCCATGTCGCGGTTGATGCGGGTTATGTACTGGTTATCCCTCTCGGCGCGGTGATCTTCTATGCCGCGGGTCGTCATCCCCTAGCCGGTATTGCCGCCGCTTTCGCTGGCGTATCCGGCGGTTTTTCTGCAACCGTAGGCGTGCCATCGAGCCTTGATCCTATGTTAGCAGGCTTAACTCAGGCAGCGGCAAGATTATCAGCCGATCCCGCGGCCGCCACATTAACGATTAACCCACTGAATAACATCTTTTTTACTTCGGCTTCTGCCATTTTAATTATCTTAGTTGGCTGGTTCTTAACGGATAAAGTTATCGAGCCGCGCCTAAAAAACACTACTGTGAATGGCGATCCCAGCACGCTACCAACGCTTGATGAGCTGGCGCCCCATGAGCGCCGCGGACTCAAATTCGCCATGGCCGCCATGTTGTTGTGTGCCTTAGGACTGGTGTTTACTGCCTATGGGGACAACTCTGCTTGGCGTAGTACTGACGGCGCCTTAACCAGTGCTTCAGCGCCATTAATGCGCTCCATTGTGGCGATTATTTTTGTGTTCTTCCTCGTGCCCGGCATAGTGTATGGCTATGCCGCTGGCACGGCAAACAACCACAGAGCCATTATTGAAGGCATGAGTAAGTCCATGAGTGGCATGGGTTATTACATCGTCATGGCTTTTTTCTGTGCTCAGTTTATTTATGCCTTTGGTCAATCCAATTTAGGCGCATTAATGGCGATTAAAGGCGCGTTGGCGTTGAAAGAATTGGCCCTTCCTATGGGCGTAACATTAGTGGGGATTGTATTTCTCACCGCGTTCGTCAATCTATTAGTCGGCTCGGCATCGGCCAAATGGGCCTTGATTGGTGCCATTATGGTGCCGATGTTAATGGAGCTGGGCGTATCGCCCGATTTGACTCAAGCCGCTTACCGCGTTGGCGACTCGTCGACCAATATCATTACCCCGCTGATGCCTTACTTTCCGTTGATTGTGGTGTTTTGCCAAAAATACGTTAAGGAATCAGGCATTGGCACCCTAGTGGCGCTGATGTTGCCGTTTTCAATCAGTTTTCTGCTGCTTTGGAGCGGTTTCTTACTCGCTTACTGGGCCTTAGGTCTGCCATTAGGAATTGGCAGTTCACTCTCCTTCCCGGCACTATCTTAGCCTTAGTATAAATATCGCTTGGCTGAGCGATCGCAGATAAACAAAAATGGCGCCAACTCGATAAGAGCTGACGCCATTTTTATATCTATTGAATCAAACGATTGGGCTTACTTCGTATCCGATCTCAATACTAACTCGACACGGCGATTCTGTTGTTGCCCCGCCTCATCACTGTTGCTAGCAACGGGAGCATGTTCACCTATCCCTACGGCTTCCAATTGTTGAGTTTGAATACCATGGCTCGTGGTTAATAACTTCACAATTGCCACCGCGCGGCGCTGGGATAGACCTTGGTTATAGGCTTGATTACCTTTGTCATCGGTATGACCCACCACATAAAATGCACGCTTAGGATTTGCCTTTAAGTAACTCGCAAGCACCTCGACAACGGGCTGCGCCTCGGGCAGCAACTTGTCACTATCGTACTCAAATAACAGCCCTTCTAAGACAACATGCCCCTTAGCTTCGATTTGGTCGGTCAGCGCCTCAAGATTGATCCCCACGCGATCATCCTTAAGCTCAGTCTCCTCTAACACCCGCAAGTCGGTCCATAAACCATCAATATAACCAAGGGTATAAGTGCTCACATGCACATTCCCCTCGGGGCGCGTTAAGGTATACCAAGCATAAAACTGGCTGTCTTCGTTACCAATGTTCACTAGAGAATCGATGGCTTTGATAAACCTATCCTCCCTACCACAGGCCTTTCCCTGACACTCAAATTGCGTCTCGAATCCGAGTTTAGTCAATGCCACCTTGTAGTTAGTGAACACCTCGTAACCCGAATATTCCTTTGGTATTGAATAGCCATTTTGAGTCAACTTACCCTCACGCTCCAGCAGCACAGGCTTATTGCTTGCATCCATTGAAGACACAAAGTCAGTGCTCGCAAAGCCTTGGCGTTTAAAGTCCTGGATATAGCTTCCCTTTAAGCGGCTGATAAGCGGATGATCCTCAGCGCCATTCGTATCCTTCTTTTGATTATCTTTAAACTCGATTTGCTTAGGCGCCTGCTGTAAAAATGCGGCATTAACCGTGACTAAATCTAGCGGCTCGGGGATCACCTCGAGCGTTGTAATATGAAGACCCGCAGAATCATCCATAACAGCTGCTTGTATGGCGGTATAAAACTCTTTTTGCTCATTCTTCACTCGAGCAAACAAGTAACCACTTTCAACACCAATTACGCCATCCAACAGGGCAATTTTTTCTCGCAATAAGCGAGAATCACCACAGGCCTCAAGCAGACACTCGAATAGGACTTCGCCACCAAGCTTTTTAATCTGCTCACGGTAATTATCGAGAATATGCGCAGGGCTATATTCGGGCGCTAATTTGTATTTTTGCTGATGGACCTGACCGAAGATAGGCTTAAAACGATAGTCAGACCTTTGTTCACCCGCGCTGATAATAAAGGGATATTCGGCATAATGGCGCGTCAATTCATCCTTTAATTTCGCCGTAGGAAAAGGCGTAAATAATCCCTCATCCGCCGCCATTAACGACAAAGGCATTAGGCTCGTCGAAATTGCCAACAACCCCGCTAAATAACTCCGCTTAGAAACACGCATCAATATTTACCCTCCATAGAAAAACTGCGGCGAAAAGTAACACTAAACGGATTGCGAAATAACAAATATGAAACAAGTTAATACTTTAGCGTGATTGAGGAGATGGACTCTAGACGCAAAAATAGCTGACTAAAAAAACGACAGACTGACATTGATGTCAATCACTTAATCACTCTCTTCGCCAAGAGCCGCTTCATCACAAGGATGTTTATTTTGCGACCACCCCACTCAGCCCTTGCGCTATCCTTAATCACCTTTCTAGCCCTGCCGCTATTTACACAAGCAACAACTGTCACGCCCACAGAACACCATGGCACTTGGGCAAATAAAGATCAAGATGGTGATGGCGTACACGACGAATTGGACGATTATCCGTTTAATAAAGACAAACGTCATTTCTCAGTGGTTATTGAAAAAGAGTTCAATAATAACGTTGCACAAGCAACACTTGTCAATGAATTCCCATTCAGCGTAGAAGGAACAATCAGTGACTCAATTGATATTGATGACTTTAAATTCAACATATCTCAGGAGCTAATAGAAAAAAATTTTTCTATTAGTATAGTTCTATTTAAAGATGAGCCAAAATTTAATCCAAGAATGGCAATAATTACCGATAACGGAAATGTATTACAAACTCAGTCAATTGCTATAAAACACTCCGGCAGAATTGGTGATGCTATTATGTTTAGACCTACCATCGCTGGAAATTATAATTTGAGTATATCCGATAAAAATGGGAATAATGACTCAAGTTTCACATATAATGCCTTAGCATTTGTGGATAATGATAGGGATGGAGTAGATGATATAAAAGAGAAAGCTCTTGGCATGGATTCTACACGTCAAGATGCCGATAATGATCAGATCTTGGATGGTAATGAGTACCATGTATTCAAGAGTCGTACTGAACGTGATTTAGATGTGGATAATGATAATATACCAAACTGGTTAGATGATGACAGTGATGGCGATACAATTTCAGATCTGATTGAGACAGCAAGAAACTCGGATGGGGACAGATATCCTGACTTTGTAGATTTTGACAGTGATGGAAACGGTATCCTAGACAGTAATGATTTCGATAATGCTATAGGCTTTATGCAAGATACTGATAGCGATGGAATTCCTGATTATACAGATATGGATGATGACGGAGATCTGTTACTTGATACTTTAGATTCCTCACCAAAAGAACCATTGATAACATCAGAAAACTCTCTACTGAATGGTGTGGTATATCATATTTATGGTAATAGTTATGCCATGAACAAAATGATGCCTAAGGGAGCTATAACTATATCCGGTAAAAATCTGTCTGGTAGTTTGATGTATATTGTATTAAATAAACTAAATGACGATGGGAAACCAGTAAATATAAGAGTATCAGCCAAAAATAACGATACTATAGAAGTTGTCGTTCCAGATTATGCTAGCACAAATCTAGGAGGGGAAGAAGTTAGCCTATTCATGATAATTGACGGAAAAAAAACCAACACAATTAAAGTATGGTTAATGGATAAAAAAACACCTATTTTATATGATATTTCACCCAAATCAGCCAAACCGGGGGAGTTAATATCAATTAATGGCGATAAACTCTTTCAAGGTACCCAAGCAACTCTAGGAAATAGTAGTATACAATTGGAGGTTTTGGGACCAAACAATGCACAATTTACTTTGCCAGAAGATTCAACCTCTGGAAATTTAGCCCTTTCAAACCAGTATGGTACAAGCGAAACTATTTGGCTTAATGTTACCCGAACAATACCTGTGACGGTGAGTATTCCTGAACAATACAACGCATTAAATGGGCCATTCAAGTTATCCTTTTCGGATAAAACATATACAAATCTGAATGATATATCTGGAATAATGTATCAGATTCAACAAACTGGACCGGA
Organism: Shewanella septentrionalis; assembly: GCF_025370265.1. Lineage (NCBI taxonomy): Bacteria > Pseudomonadati > Pseudomonadota > Gammaproteobacteria > Alteromonadales > Shewanellaceae > Shewanella > Shewanella septentrionalis. The sequence continues at coordinate 46,917 of NZ_JAMTCC010000006.1, forward strand.
TACCATTATTATTTCTAACGCAAAAAACACTAGAGTTTTGAGCACTATTATATATCCTAATGATGAAAAAGTTTTATTTAATCTGGAAAGCACAATACAAGCAATTGCACTAACTGGATTTATACAAGACAAACCCAGTGAAGAAGTAAAAAGAATATTAGATCTACTTCCAAAGATTAATAGTTACAATAAATTAATTGACTATATAAAAAAAGGCATAGATAAGGATATAGAAGGAACTATGTCAGTAACTAATATGCAAGTAGCAGTGCTTATATATGATATACAACAGGAAATTAACAGCCAACTTTCTGTAAAGCCCAAGCTTTTATCTAAAGATCATCAAATTCAACCGTCTTCTTCTAATGATGAACAACGCCCGGCTATTACTCCAACCGAGTCTCAAGATGGTATCAAAGTAGAACCAACACGAGGTGGGCTTTCAGACTTATTTGATTATGATGGTCGACAGCTGGTGAGCGAAAGCGGACAAAAGAGGTATCATGACATCAAATGAGGTAAATTTGGAATTCAAAGGCATTACGGTTCCCGATTCTAGAGCAACCTATTATGTGTGCTTTTCAAATAATGTGAAGGTGCTGAGCGGGCAAACCTCTGCCAAAGTTGATTTTAATCCTGGGGAACAATTTTCCACCATTTTAACGATGAAAGTGGATTCTGCTGAGCCTTCTTCTCCGGTAGATTGCAACTATTTTGATCCCATCACCAATAAGGTAAAAATTTTATGGCAAGAATAACAATGAAAAATATTACAGTCATGGCACTTTTCTTTCCATTGACCGCCACAACAGCTGAAAATCGATTTGAATTTCATGCCACAGATAATCTAGACCCTGTGTTTTTGGAGCAATGTAAGGCATTTAGAAATGCATTAGATAATGGCAATTTGGAGACAATTAAATCCTTTACTGACCCAGACTTTTACGCCCACCCAGGGTTAACCACCGCTTTACGCAAATTGGTTCAAGGATACAGGAAAGAGGTAGACAAACCTGGTTACCAGCAAACAAGTTTTTCCCTAGCTAAGCTAGCCAATCCTGACAGAGCCCATGTAAGAATTCTTTATGAGTTTGACGCAGGAAAGGGACATGGAAATTCAGGCTGCACTTTTAAGCGTATTAAAGGGAAATCATGGGGTATTATGCCTGGTAGCTAAAGGTTAATTGCCGCCAATTTTATTCGTCACTAATGTTCGAGTCCGTCCCTAGCATTATCCATTAGTTCTAGGGGCAGACTTATGTTTGAAGCCCCTAAAAAATTGAACTTATTGACAATAATATTATTCAGTTGAATTAGTTTAATGGAGAAAAAAGTGCAGGAACAATCGCTTTCAAACGTTAAATAAGATATTCCCTTGAATTATTCTCCTGATAAAGTAGAACGCTTAGACCAAGAGAGTCTAGCTCGGTTTAAAGATATCCAACTACCTTTTTTCAAAGAGAAAATCCTCCGACTATTTCCATGTAATCTCTGGCAAATGCCTTTACCTGTCGCTAAACAGCAGCGCGCCTTAATCCCGACTTATACAGCTTTAGGATTGACTCTGCTTATCCTATATTCCACTCAGAATTGGATCGCCTCACTAGTAATAATCACTCTTGGCTTTTGCGCTACAATACTTTATCGACACCGTATCGCCTACAGACATTTCTTTCCCATGGGGTACGGAAAAGCTATTATTAAAATTGATGAAAACAAGATTTCATTACCCGGAATATATTTTGAGAATAATATGCCTCAAGATATAGATAAAAGTAAAATCAGAAACATTATTGTCTACTGGAATTGGTGTAAGGCGCTTAATAATATCTCGTACCATAATTACTATTCTGGTTATATTTTCTTATTGGATTTAGAACTGGAAAATGCTCAGCATATTCTACTCCCAGGCACATCATTCGATTGTAATAGATTTATGGAAACCTTGTTTCAACTCGGCTACGAAACACAACTGCTAAGAGTAGAAAAGAGGCCAATATTATGGAGGTTTATTTTGATAATTTCAGTAGCTTTTTATCTTTTATGGATAACGGTATTGGGATTTTATAAAATATTCAGTGGCGACCATTTGTTTTAATTACATACATTTTTAAAAATTACAATTCTCATCTGTTAGCTGTCGTGAATGATATGTTAACTCTCAACAAGAAAGGGAAAAACTTGCCGATGTCTGGGGCGTCTCACAGGTAACAAATGTTACCTATCTATTGACGAAAAAGGGTGCTGAAAAATTAGCCTATAAACTACCTGATAAGCATAACTTTGCGATCCACTGTTGGTTAACGCAATTTATCCGAGACTCATCCAACCCAATCTAAAACAAGTTAATACTTTAGCGTGATTGTGATGACGAACTCTACACGCAAAAATAACTGACTAAAAAAGCGGCAGACTGGTAATGATGTCAATTACTTAGTCAGTTAGCCAAACCCTGCTTACATCACAAGGACGTTTATTTTGCCATCTTCCCACACAGCTCGGATCCTATCCTTAATCGCCCTTTTAGCCATGCCGCTATTTACGCAAGCAACAACGGTTGCTCCCTTAGAAAACCAAGGCACTTGGGCAAACAAAGATGAAGATGGCGATGGGGTACCAGATGAATTAGATGATTATCCGTTTGATGCAAGCAGAAATAAATATCCAGTATTTATAGATCAGGAATCGAATGACAACCCATCAGTGGCCACACCAATCGAAATAGATCAAGGAGTCATAGTACGAGGGGTTATAAGCTCTGAATTGGACAAAGGAGATCTGTTTAAGTTTGTAACAACCGAGCTTAAACAATACACAGCTGTCTTCAAAACGTCATCAGCTCGATTTAAACCACAAGTGTATATTTCAAATAAAGATGGTCTTGTTATTAATGACATCTTTTTATATCAATACGCAAAACCAAATATCTACGTAGTAAGCTTTCCAATATATGATCCGGGTACATATCAATTAAGTTTAATTGATGAAAACTTTGCTGGTGGGCCAGATCTTTCCTACGAAATTGTATTTTTTAACGATACTGACGTTGATTCATTTGATGATATGAAAGAACGAGCAGTGGGTTCTGACCTACTAGAAAATGATATGGACAAGGATAAAATTTTAGATGGACTCGAGTTTATCTTCGGCACTATTAATAAAAGTATAGATATTGATAACGACTCTATTCCAAATTGGTTAGATTCTGACGCTGATGGCGATGGATTTAGCGATAAATTTGAGGGAAGTAATGATTTAGATAATGACGCCATTCCAAATTTTTTAGATCGAGATGCTGATGGCAATGGTACATGATTAATCTGCTCAAATAGCGGCAATCACTAGCTCCCTCAATTTAAAAGGAACCTGACAAGCATGGAAAAGCTATCCCTTGACGATACCCCCTGGTTTGGTACCACTGATTTCAAAGGGAAAAATCAACTCACTAGCGACAGTGACATTCGCCTTAAGTCATCAAGGCTACTCTACCCACTTCCCTTGCCTTTAGAGATGCTCTTTTTCATTGGGCCACTGGCATTGGCCATCTTACCCTTTATCAATCCCCAACTAATGCTCCCTGAAATCTGGTTGGCGCTGAGTATAGGCACCATCTTGGGTAGTCTGCTGCTCAAAAAGCTATTCATCGATAGCATTTATGGTCGGGTGAAAGAGCATGTCTGTCAGATTAACGCCAAACGACTCAATATCCCCGGCAGTCATCTTATCGAGACCAAAGCTGGTCCGATGGAAATTCAGCGACAAGACATAAAGCAAATCTGCGTTCGATTTTGGCCCAGCACGCGCGACCTGCGCACCACCTATGATGTCAGTGAGCTAATCATCACGCTGCAATCGGACAAATCAATCAGCTTAAAGAGCCTCTACTTTCCGATTAAGCCTCTGCTTTACCTGCTGGTCTACTTCGACTATCCAATCACGCTGCAAAAGCGTCGACACTCATTAACCATTGTCGCTCGCAGCATATTCGTCGCTTTTCCCTTAGTCGCCTTAGTGGCGGTAACAGGCTTGCTGTTTAAAGAGTATTTTCTGTAGATTTAACAGAAACCAAATCGACGAATGACTCTACTATAAAGTTACGCTATTTAGCGTTATGCCCACCAACTTAGGCAGGGATTTGGCAAGATGAATAAGCATTGTTGAGCAATGGCTAATTCTAGTTGTGAAGTTAATACTTTAGCGTGATTGAGGAGATGGACTCTACACGCAAAAATGGCTGACGAACAAACTGGTAAACAGGTCTAGTTGTCAATCACTTAGCCTGTCTGTTCACCGTGACTCACTGTTATTACAAGGATGTTTATTTTGCGACTACCCCACTCTGCCCGCGCTCTATCCATAATCGCCCTTTTATTTATGCCTCTATGTGTGCAAGCAGTAAATCAAAAATTAGACGATGAATTAACCCAACGCTGCTTAGGCACTTTCGATTTTATTAAGACCCAAAACCTAGCGGCCTTTATCGCTCTTATGCCGTACGCACCAACTCAAAAAGAACAGGAATATGCTGGCGAGATTTTGCAACGCTCCCACAAGCGCTGGTATGTTGACCGAACCATGGATGAAATTACTCCCAAAGGGGTGAGCTATAGCACAGCAGACGAATTTAAACGGCAAAAAGGCGCTATCCAAGAAGCAAGAGTTAACCTGCTGATCACCAGCCCCAATAATCAAGCCTCGGTCAGTTGCAAATTTGTCGAAACACCAAAAGGTTGGTTCCTCTCCAAATTGCCGTAAGTGACCTAAAACAGCCAACGACATAAAGGCAAGGTAGTGATGCAGTATTCGCAATTATCTAAAAAAGCTCAAAGATTTATCAATCCTGATGGATTACCTGAACAGCTTCGCCTTGCAACTAAGAGCCATTATGTTCGTCGAGGGTTAGCATTATTGGGACTATTGCCACTTTCGGCATCTCTTATCATGGCGATCACCCTCGACGGCGGTGAGCAGACTTTTTACCAGTTTGTGGTGGCATTGTTGCTACCTGTAATGCTCATTCTCTGGGCGCTCAAGCAGCATTTAGTGCTCGATAATCCAAGTCAGCAACGCTTTGTACAATCACAATTTTTGGGGTATCACTTCGAAAAAGCCTACCTAGCCCCACTGAAATCTACCGAGTTACTATTGCGCCACGATAGCTATAACAGAAATCAATATGAGCTTAAGTTGCACAATCTTGTGTACCCCATCGGCAGTTTAACCGATACCACTCAAGCTATGATGTTCTTTGCACAGACATTTAATCTTCCTGCCAAAGAGCAAATCACCCAATTTCCCAATATTCGTGAGTTAGACATACTCTCATCGAATGAACCACTTATCGCATCACTCTCGCTAAATGATCAGAATAAACCGCTAGTGCAAGAGGTCGACACCATCAACACAGTCGATGGATATAGCGCACAGGCGACTGACGTTAAAGAGAATGGCAACCTTGCTCATCGTCCGCTTTCGGCAGTTATCGAACCACTTTGGTCCCCTAAGTTAATACTTAAACTGTTTTATCCGCTGCCATTTATTATGGCGTTTGGCTTTGCGATGAAGCTTATTGGAAGCCAATAGCTATGCGCTTTAAACAACTCTCACCGACCATAGCAATCATGGCTAAAACTCGAGCGCAAACCATTGGGCGCTGGATTTTTGCAAGCCTAGTCGCTTCACTCACCTTATTTAACGCGCTAGGTTTTGAGCATTGGTCCTATGCCGAAGTGATTATCTGGTCGTTCATTGCACTTCTTAGTTGGCATCTACTATTTGCTCGTAGGCGTATTCAGTTTGATCTCGAACGACAACTAATCACCATTAACGTCAGTTCGCTCTATCCGCTAACCCAACAAGTCATCCCCATCAACCACATTGCAGCATTTCAAATACAGCAACGTCTCGGCCAGCCCCATGGGTATGATTTGTTGGTAGTGATGGATACTCAAATTGAACCATTGAAATTTCAATATGGTGACTTGCACCAAATAAAAAAGCTGGGGCAAGCACTATCACAGTTTTGTACAATTCCATTACTGAGTGATTAAAACCGGAAACGGGCAAGATGAATAATGCACTGATGACTAACGACATATTCTGGTCAGAAAGTTAATACTTTAGCGTGATTGTGATGATGGACTCTAGACGCAAAAATAACTGACTAAAAAAACGACAGACTGACATTGATGTCAATCACTTAATCACTCTCTTCGCCAAGAGCCGCTTCATCACAAGGATGTTTATTTTGCGACTACCTCACTCTGCCCTTGCTCTATCCTTATTCACCTTTCTAGCCCTGCCGCTATCGACACAAGCAACAACGGTTGCTCCCTTAGAAAACCAAGGCACTTGGGAAAATAAAGATGAAGATGGTGATGGGGTGCCAGATGAATTGGATGATTATCCGTTTGATAAATATAAAAATCAGTACGCCTTAGTTACTGAAGAAGAGTTCAATAATAATCAAGATGTTGCAAATCATGTCCAACAAATTCCATCGCGTATTTCTGGGGTTGTGCAACAAGTCAATGATCTCGATTTTTACCAGATAAAACTAGAGGCAGGCAAATCAGTCACGTTTTTATTATCTTCCCAAAGTCATGATTTCTCACCAGGTATGGCTGTGTTAGATAGCGAGGGACTAGCTATCCTTGCATGGGCACCAAACTATCAGCCTGTCGGAAAATATAAGCGCGCAATCCAAGTAAAACCGAGGACATCAGGCGTTTATTATCTGGTAATCAATGACAAACTTTTCCGCGGCAGGCCTGATTTTAACTACAAGATAGCGGCATTTTTTGATAATGACGTAGATGCCATTGATGACGCAATAGAACCAGCCTTCGGTTTTGAAGCTTATTCTCAGGATACTGATAATGATGGTATTTATGACGGGGAAGAGTTCTATGTATTTCAATCTGACAATCTGATGCTGCATGACGTCGATGGAGATGGCTTACCCAACTGGCTCGATGATGATACTGATGCAGATGGAATAAAAGATGGCTTGGAGGGTGCGACTGACTTAGATAATGACGGATTAGCAGCGTTTGCTGACCTTGATGCCGATGGAAACTCGGTATTGGATGCAATGGAAGTAGGTAAGAATAGTCAATCTCCGCTCAATTTTGATGGCGATGCACTGGCTGATTTCATCGATCTCGATGACGACGATGATCTTATTTTAGATGTCAATGATATAGAACCTCATTCACGAATAAGATCTGCGACCTACCCTTCTGAAAATTATACAGAAATTAGAACTATCTATTATCTACATGATGGACAGACTCCAATAAAAGACGTTTTAATTGCGAATAAAAAACATCGAATATTGGGTGATGGCCTGAGTGACGGTTTACTTGTATTTGCCCGTAAGTCTGGTGAACCAATTAATATGCCAGTCAAAGTCAATCAAGATGCAAGTGTGGATTTCATTTTGCCAGAGGACGCAACCGAAATGTATTTTGTTGCTTCAAATCTAATCAGCGCCAATGGTATTGATATCCTTTATCGTAATGAAAATATCCCCATAATACTCGAGCAAACAACTCTCCGTACTAAACCAGGCAGTGAAATATTACTGAAAGGCAGCCGCTTTAATGAACAGACTAAAGTGGTTTTCCTTGGACAGGAAATTGCGCCCCGCTCAATCAACCCAAGTGAATTAGTTTTTGATATTCCCAATAGCGCTGTTTCGGGAGAGTTATATGTCAAAAATACCTACGGCAAGAGCAATACCCTTAATGTACAAGTAGGTAGCTCAGTGTTACTAAAAATAGCCTCTGATGTATCCCTCAACGCCTCGACATTATCTGCGCTATCAATGGGTAGTGATAATGAAGACTCCCTCTTTTTTAGTGTTCAAAGAGAGTTACTACTGCCAGTCTCCAACAAAGGTTACGACCAAATATTGGTATTCTTAGGCGAACAACAAATACTTAATGCCGTCTATTATGGTCAGTCTGAAATCACTATTGATTATGCAACTACAGCGGTATCACGTGCTTGGCAATTTAGTGGCATTAAAAGCACGACATCCATCCCTGACTATCAATCATTCTTTGTACAAACCCAATCTCTACCCGAAGTTAAACAACTCGAAGACTATATTCGTAACCACATTACACAACCCGAAACGTTTAATCAGCCGCCTTTTTTTCAGAGGGTCGCAGCGGCAGGCGATGCAGTGAACAAATTACTCAGTACGTTATAGCGAGATAACTACCCGAAATGATGAGATACCAATTAGAACCATGGCGCACTCGCAAGCTGATGCAGTAACGCTATGTGATTATTTTCAATTACAGAAATACCTTCCCCTGTTTGTAACAGCACAGCGATGACAAGCAGAGAAGAAATCGCGTATTTCTTACGAAATATAAGTCAGCAATACGGGGCTCAACCCTGTGGCATAACACTCTTGATATTGGAACTCATATGAAATTACAGAAACTCTGCCTATTTAAACTCGGTAAACCTATATCTCTACTGCTAGGGCTTGCAGCGATATTCCCCATGTACGCCACTGGTTCAGAGTTACCTGCTGAATTAATTGCCGAGCTAAAACCCCGCTGTGACAAAATGATGCAGGATATTCGCGATAACAAAATGGATGCCATGATTAAAGAGTTTCATCCCATGTTACAGACATGGAATGAGGGTAAGTTAGCGAAGAAGATGGCCATGCTTAGCATCAATGGTTATAAAAATGAAATGTTCGGTCAAATTCCATTAGATAAAATCGTATTCTCCGAGCAAGAATCCAGTTTTCGAGACCCAAGTAAAGATAACATAGGGCAATATCCCGATATGACAAACATGGCAGATTTGCATTATAACTTTTACTTTGTGAGACCTGATGGCAGAAAACAAAAAGGAAGCGTGAACTGCATTCTGTTTGAAGCTGCTGGTAAATGGTATTTCGAAGATAATCTGCCGTTTTAACCAAACCTTACCTAACAAAAGTTAATACTTTAGCGTGATTGAGGAGACGGGCTCCACACGCAAAAATAACTGACTAAAAAAACGGCAACCTGACATTGATGTCAAACACTTAATCACTCTCTTCGCCAAGAGCAGCTTCATCACAAGGACGTTTATTTTGCCATCAGCCCACTACCCTCGGTTTCTCTCTTTAATTGCCCTATATAGTTTACTTGCCTGCAGTATTTTTCCTGCTAGCGCCGCGCTGGATAGAGATCAGGCTTTGGCGACTTTTGACAGCCAAACAGTACCACTCATAGAGCAAGCCATTGCATTAGGGGAAACAGCACCAGAGGACAGAATTGACGATGCGTTAGATCGCCACCAAGGTGATGCACTTGCCGTTATAAGGGAAGGCATTCCTCAACGTCTGGCGATTAAGGCAAAGCAACAACTTACGTTAGCGAATGAGTACCTTAGGTATTTTAAAGAATTACAGCAGCAAGTTCCGCATGCGAGTCAATGCCATCAACCAGAACTTGTGGCAGATTTCAGAGCACAAATCAAAGAGCTCAACGCCTATGTGGATAGGCTCAACACTTACCCTAAACTCCAAAACCTAGGCGACGCTTTTCCAGCCTTAATGGACATGAATATTAATCAGACACGGGTAAACACCTTAACGAGTCTGTTCCATCGATTTCGGCTCTGTGTTTTAGGCGATGATACACCGGCTATTGTCGATGGACTCACAGGCGAAAAAGGGGATGCAATAGCCAACGCCTTTATTAATGCATTTGCGGCTAAACAGGGCTTGCCCCACCCAACTGCATCACAAAATATGGCAGATGAAATGGCTGAAGATGATGCGCCAACACGCGATGATATGGGAGATGAACAAGCCCTCGAAGAGGATATTGAGCCAGACAATAGCGAGTCTGATGAGCCTGAAACGGAGCTCGCTACTGTAATTTCACAACCGATATCCGCCGTTAAATTCAGCAATATGCCACTTAATGACTGTATCCAAAAACAAACTAAACTCTTCGCTATTCAGCAGAGCCAAGAACTCAGCCTACTTAACTGCCAATTTAATCCCACTGACATAGTGACGTTGCAAGATCTCAGCGCCTTTAACAATCTCGACACCCTAAGCTTAAAAGGTGGCACGCTCAGCGCACTCGGTAATCTGAACAGTAATAATCTTAAAACCTTAATGCTGACCGATATGAAGGTAACTGACTTTTCTGGTAAAAACATAAAACTCGATAGCCTGTTCCTCAGCCGCATTAGCTCAAATAATTGGCCAAGCTTAATCGAACTTAACGTAAAGACCATCAGCATTGACAAAACTGTAAATTGCGCTGAACTCAAACCATTATTGGCATCAAAAAAGCTTATTCCTATCCATCCTGGCCTGAGTCCAACAGACATGGCTGAACGTATGCAACAAGCAGAAACCAATGGTATACCACTGTTAATGCTGGAATGTGCGATCTAACGGATATCGCACAATCAGTTCGATGAAGAGTTTAATGGCAGTATAGAACTACCAAAGAAGGCGAATTGCTGTTTAAGTCAGCTGGACTAGGAAATAAATGTATTCGAAAACCAATGTTACTGAAATGAAACGCTACCAAAGCGCAACAATAATTTACTGAGCGACACCTTCAACGACAAATCAGCACTCACTATAGCGTTGCTCAAGCAAGGGTAAAAATCACAATTCTTCAATCCAACCCTTAAAATCACAGCCTAAAATGAATTATATTTATTTTAATATGTATATTTTTGAACATTCATCACTTAACACTTATGTGATTTAGACTTTGGTTATTTTGAAACCAAGGTTGGTAATGTTTCACAATCCCCTGCTATGCAATTGTGGTACTTTAGCCGGACAAAAAAGTGTCGGGCATTGGCTTTTAGCCTAGAGTAGGCCTTAATCACTAAGGTTTACGGCGTCTAGATTCAAATCGCCTACATGACACAAAATGCTGCGGCTACTGGGGAGTTTCGCAAGAATGAAGAGCAAGAGTTTATTAGGCAATATTGGTGTGCAAGTGGTTATTGCCATGATTATCGGCGCGCTAGTCGGTTTTATCATGGGCGAGAGTGCAAGCGTGTTTGCACCACTCGGAACCATTTTTATCCATTTAATCAAAATGCTAGTGATACCACTGGTGTTAGTTTCTATCATCAGCGGCGCGGCAAGCTTAGGCGATAGCCCATCGGCAGGTAAGATAGGCATTGGCACTTTTGGCTTCTTTATCGTGACATCAGGCATCGCCGTAGTATTGGCGTTGGTGATGGGCAATCTGTTCCAACCGGGCGCGGGGGTCGATTTCACTGCCCATAGCAGCCCAGATTTGATGGAAGTGACTAAGGAACACGGCGCATTGCCAGGGGTAATGGATACCTTTATCGGCATGATCCCAACCAATGTGTTCGAATCGCTGAACGGCGGTAACATCTTACAAATCTTAGTCTTTAGTATCTTCTTCGGTATCGCGCTGACTAAGGTTAAAGGCGATGGCGCTAAGCCAATTTTAGCCGCACTCAACACTGTCGTCGACGCCTTTGTGTGGATGATCAACTGCGTGATGATCATTGCGCCTATCGGTGTATTTGGTTTGATGGCCGATTCTGTCGGCACCTTCGGTTTCGATGCCTTAGAAGTCGTATTTAAGTTATTCGCCGTGTTTGTGGCCGCGATTCTGATTTACGGTTTTATCTTCTTCCCATTGGTGGTGCAGCTCTTCTCGAGAGCCTCGGCACGCCAGTTTATTTCGGCAATGAAGAAACCACAGGTGATGGCGTTATCGACCGCCTCGTCAATGGCGACGCTGCCGGTGAATATGGAAACCTGCGAAGAAGATCTTAAAGTCTCTAAGGCAACCACGGCCTTTGTGCTGCCGTTAGGCGCCACCATCAATATGAGCGGCAACGCGATTTACTATGGTTTAGTCGCCATGTTCTTCGCCCAAATGTATAACGTCGATTTGTCGATGACAGCCTATGCAGCCATTATCTTCACTTCGACCTTAGGCGCAATTGGTCAAGCGGGTGTGCCCGGTCCATCATTCTTAGTGGTGGCTGTGTTGTTAGCGGCTGGCATCCCTATCGATGGCTTACCTTTGCTTTTTGCCTTAGACAGAGTGTTTGACATGATCCGCACCGCACTTAATATTACTGGCGATGCGGCTTGTGCCTTGATCATGGATAAGTACACAGAAGTTGAAGTTAAAGCGGATAGCGAGCACAGCTTAAGCTAGCGAAACAGTCACTCAAGGCTTCAAATACCGGCTTGAATAGGCAACCCTTATTCAAGCCTTTTTTATGCCCGCTGTTAGATATACCGAACTCTATCCTACTGATTTATTATCACTTAATTGAAATTAATGTGATCTTGGCGGCGCCTTGGGCTAAGCTCAAACGGCGCTGCCTCGCAATTCGTATTTCTTTATCTGCCAAGCCACACGGGCGCGACCTCTTTCTGCGATAATGGCTTGGCTATCATCAGCCCAAAGGAGTGTTGCATTATGTCCGTCTTTGCCCCTGCAAGCCCTTTTGCCGACTTTATCTATCGCCATTTCCGCGCCATTCATGCCCTTAAACTTGGCCTCGCCTTGCTGATTGCCGTCACCATTAATGCCATTTGGTCGCCGCCACATTTTATTTGGAGCATGGTGACAATCGTGATCATTATGATGAGCCTGCCACAGGTGGGTGGTGCGATTGAAAAGTCCCTGCAACGGGCGGTAGGCACTTGTTTAGGTTCTGCTTATGGCGTGATGTTAGTCGCCACTATCGACAGTTATTGGCTGATTATGGGGCTACTGATCTTAGCCGTCAGCTTGATTTGTTTTATCTCGGCGGGACGCTACAGCTACGCCTATCTCGTGGCAGGATTTACCATCATCATAGTGGTCGGCGATGCTAACCATGATACTTCTGAGGCACTGTGGCGCACAGCCAACATACTCTCAGGCTGCGTGATTGCTATTTTAGTCTCGCTATTTATTTTCCCAATCAAGGCCAAACAAGACTGGCGCAGCCAGCTCGCCAATGCCATCGACAATATGGCAAAGGTGCTCACCCAACATTTACACGCCCCCGCTAACCATGATTTAGATTTTCGCGCCGAACTCGAAGCGGCCATGAAAGCGGTATTAACCCAAAAGAAGCTGTTTTTCTCCCTCGAGTGGGAAAGCCAAACCTTAAAAAAGCATAAAATACTGCTGGCGGAATTGGTCAATAAACAGGTTCGGCTGATCACCCTACTCGAATTGTTGCCTTTGAGTCGCTGGCAGGAAGCCGACAAAGAGGCTTACCACCAAATCAATCGCGTCGCCGCCGAGCTTACTGCCCATCTTCAAAGGCTGAGTGAATTTGTCGCAGGTAAAACCGCATCTTTACCCACGCTGCCCACCGCCCTAGGGCAAGAGTTGCAACTCAGATTACAACTCAGCTTGGCCGCTCAGACGCCGAATTCAGCCCCTTTGACAAATGAAGTCGCGCAGGGATTTGCCCTCACGGGATACGGCTGGCTTATCTATCAACTCGCCATCGCCGTCGAAGCCCTCTACGCCGATATCGAGATTATCGAAATCGCTTATCGCGGACAAACCGTGTTACACAAAACTGCCAAGCGTTCATAAGCCGTTACCACGGGGAATCACAGCTAAAAATCACTCTCGCGAACCAAGATAACCCCTTGACCGCCCTTGCGTTAACGGGGCGTTTAATGAAAAGATACCGTCCTATTAAAAATTCGATATATGGACTCTTTTCATGCGCTTATTTTCCCTCTCCGTTATCGCCATTGCCTGCCTTTCTGCGGGCAGTCTCTACACTGTCGATGCTGTTGCCAACGATGCGAAAACCTTAGCTCAAGCATCTACAGATTTGCCAACCTCAACGCCAGTCGCTGCGGCGCAAACCGTCACCGACAAAACGCCAGTTGAAACCCCAGTAGCAACAGCGCCACAGGATGTAAGTCCGGCTGCGAATATCCAAGCAACCGAACCCGCTGCGACTGTCGCAACCGATGCCACCACTGTAGTGCCAGAGCCCGCGCCTAGCCCTGAGCGAGCCAACACCTTTGTCAACGATGCCATTTTACCGCCGAGTATCACTTGGCATGGCGCCAGCGAATCGCTCATGTTGAGTGTCGATAACGAGTGGGCAACGCCATTTGAACAAAGTAGTGGTATTGAAAGCCCAAGCTACGAGGCCACTATCGCTTGGCTCGACAAACTTGCAGGCGAGACCGATAAATTACAAAAGGTTAGCTTAGGTAAGAGCCCACAGGGGCGCGATATTTGGATGTATATCGCCAGCAGTGAAGGCATTAATGAGTCGGCACGGCTAAAGCAAAACACTAAGCCGACGATTCTGGTGCAGGCAGGGATCCACGCGGGCGAAATCGACGGTAAAGATGCTGGCATGATGCTGCTGCGGGATATCATCAAAGGCGATAAGAGCGATCTGCTCGAAAAGGCTAACTTGCTGTTTGTGCCTATGTTTAGTGTCGATGCCCATGAGCGCAGCGGCGAATTTAATCGCGTGAATCAACGTGGCCCTGTGAATATGGGCTGGCGTACTACCGCAAATAATCTCAACCTTAACCGCGATTATGCCAAGGCCGATACCTTAGAAATGCAGCACATGCTACGCGCAATCAACGTCTGGCAGCCAGATTTATATATCGACGTGCATGTCACCGACGGCATCGACTATCAATACGATGTCACCTTTGGTTATAACCTCGCCCAAGGGTTAAGCCCAGCCAGTTACCGCTGGCTCGAAAACAGCTACAGACCCGCAGTTGAAGCGGCATTAACCGAGCAAGGCCATATTCCCGGCCCGCTGATTTTTGCCGTGGATAACGCCGATATCACCAAAGGCATGTCGCTGTGGAATCCTAGCCCACGCTTCTCTAACGGTTATGGTGATGCGCGCCATTTACCGACTATTTTGATTGAAAACCACAGCTTAAAACCCTTTAAACAAAGAGTGCTCGGCACCTATGTGATGCTGGAGCAAACCCTCAAAACCGTGGGCGAACAGGCGACAAAACTTAAGAGTGCGATTCAGGAAGATAAATATCGCGCCTCACCGCTGATCACCCTCACGTGGAAATCGGCACCACTGGCAAAAGGTTGGGACTTTAAGGGTATAGATTACAAGCTGGAGCAGAGTCCGATTAGCGGCACTGAGGTGGTACGCTGGAACGGTCAACCTAAGCTGTACCCAAATCTGCCTGTGCTCGCTGAGACTGTGCCCGATATTAAAGTCACTCGCCCGAGTGCTTACTATATTCCGGCTCAATGGACGCAAGTGATTGATCGTTTGAACATACACGGCATTCGTATGACGCGCCTGAGCAAACCGACAGAGCTTAAATTACAGCAATATAAACTCAGTAATCCCGTGTTTAACACTAAGGATTTTGAGGGCCGTCAAACGGTCAAAGCCGAGTCAGAGTTGACGAAAGTCAGCACGACTCTGCCCGCTGGCACCATTAAAATCAGCACAGATCAACCGCTGGGCGATCTGGCGGTTTTACTGCTAGAGCCGCAATCGCCAGATTCTTTGCTGCAATGGGGTTTCTTTAATCCTATCTTCACCCGCACTGAATACATTGAAGATTATGCGGTTGAGCCGCTGGCGGCCAAGATGCTAAAAGATGATCCTAAGCTGCAGGCTGAGTTCGACAAGGCACTGACCAACGCCGAATTTGCCGCCGATCCCGAGGCACGCCTGCGCTGGTTCTATGAACGCAGCCCTTACTACGATAACCGTTACCTTAAGTATCCGGTTTACCGTAGTCGTTAATCCTCGCCATCACAAACGGCAAGCATTACGAAGGCTTACGAGCGCTGATGCTATACACCAAGGGCACATTCTGCCCTTGGTGTGTTAACACATAACGACCATCGGCTTGGGCTTCGAGCCCTTCGAAACAGTTGTACGGGCTGAAATCGAATTCGTGGAAGAACTCCAACACTAAGCCCGCCAGCAATAACGCATTGATCACTTCAGATAGACTGTGTGACCAACACATTAAGGTTTGCTGATCATCACCGGCATTTTCGGTATAGGTGCCTTCCTGCTCTATATCTGGCTCACCCCGATTAAAATAGCTGTAACCATCAAACAACTGCTGCGCCGGATGAAACTCGGCCATGTAAAACTGTCCGCCTGGCTTTAAACAAGCAGCAACCGTCTGCGCCCACAGGGTTAAATCCGGCAGCCACACAATGGCACCATAGGACGTAAACACAATATCTTGCGGCTCAACCTTGCTCGCCACACTGTAAACATCGCTACAAATAAACTCGGCGGACAATTGTGTCTGCTGCGCCAGCTTTTGTGCTTCATCAATCGCCACCTCAGACAAATCAACGCCCAGTACTTTAGCGCCCATGCGCGCCCACGACAGGGTATCTAAGCCAAAATGGCATTGCAGATGCAGCAAACTTTTTCCTGCCACATCCAGCTCGCTCAGCTCGATTTCCCGTAATGAAGTATTTCCACGCAGGAAGCCCGCCACATCGTAAAAATCCGAAGTTAAATGTACCCGAGTGCGCGCATCCCAAGCCGTCTTGTTCGTCGTTAAATAATCCATCTGCATCCCTTCTTATGTTTTTTGTATTTTTTGTATTTTTTATATTGTCTGTATGTTTGCCCAGCCAGACCTATGAGGCTCAAGCTAACTTAATAAATGAGCAATTTCACTAATCTGTGAGTAAATCCCTCATTCGGCGGACATGTCCGCACAACCAAGCGCGGACACTTTCAGCTTAAACAATTGATTATAAATGAAACTTAAAATTGGCATGGGCTGTGCAATGTCTTATCCATCGCAAGACGACTCAGCGCTCACCCGAATAACGAGTGCCTGATAAACAAGGAAGCTAACATGTCACTACGCCCATTTATATTCACCCTCGCTTTTATATTGGTGTTTACCGCAGGGGTATCGCTCACTGGCTGCATTATTAATGTCAACGCCGCTGGCATGCCGGATTTAGACCACCAACAACGCGAACTCACACTCGATAGCCAAGACTTACAAGGTCTGATTGCCGAGACTGGCGCAGGCAGTCTCGAAATTATCGGTGTCGAAGGCCTCAGCCAAATTAAACTCGTCGCCGACATTTACAGTAACGACGACAGCAAAGTCATTCTCACCCTTGAGAAAAAGGCCAACAAGGCCAAGCTCAAAGCCGATTTTGAACAAAGCGGTTTTAATAATTACTCACCCTATATCGACCTAAAACTGCAAGTGCCTGCGAATTTAGCACTGGATATCGATGACGGCTCAGGCGCCATTTTGATCAGCAAGATGACAGCAGATATCAATGTCAAAGACGGTTCAGGTGAACTCATCATTAACGGCGGTAACAATGTCAGCATTGATGATGGTTCAGGGGACATTGAAGTCAGTCAAATCAACGGCAACCTCACGATTGACGATGGCTCTGGCGCAATCAAGGTAACTGATATTCGCGGCAATATCGCCATCGATGATGGTTCAGGCAACATCGAAGTCGCCAATGTGCAGAGTCCTGTGACCATCACAGACGGATCAGGCGACATTAATGTCTTTAACACTAAGGGATTAACGATTCTTGCGGCAGGTTCTGGCGATGTGAAATTTAACAAAATCGACGGCCCAGTGAGCATGCAATAACGCGCTGTTTTACTACCCTACACCCAAAGGTTTTACCTACTTCCCGGCGTAGAGACTGATGTTGCAACGGTTCCCAGCCAAGATGTCAGTCTTCTACCCACCCTTTTAAGCTTGTTCCCGACTTATGCATTTATGCCACTAACCCCTTGTAGTGGCATTTTTTTAGCTCTCGATTCTTACTTTTTCAGCTCAAAATCAGGCCTAAATTTGATGGCGACGAAATCTTAAAAAATTGATTTATCATGGAATTTAATCGTTAAGCTATTAAGCACTGTCATTCCAGTGACTCGCCGTGAATATGTCCCTATAGGCTCGACCGTGGAATCCATGCCACGAACGGTCACTTCCATGACAGTGCTTAATTCCGCGAGCTAAATCGTATTCTGTTAGCCTTAAACGGCGCCTAAGTGTAAGGTGAGAACCGAGCTAAAAATCTCAGAAGGTGCCATATCTTTGAGCAAGTTAGCCCTCCGAGCAGCGCTCGCTGTTTACTGAACTCGTTTGATAATAGCTTTAAATACATTGCCAGCCTTGTTGTCAATAAATTCAATATCGGGGTAAGCTCTTATCGCCCGTTTTATGCCGCTCCCCAAACCACGATATGGCAACACTTTTGGAGCGAAAGAAGCCAAAATTGGGTTTCTAACGTTTGAGTTGCCCATCTTAATATTTTCTATCGTTAAATTATTAGGCAAGTGACCTGGGCTAACTATTTCAATCCGATCTGTAAACACCAAAACCTTAACTGGTGCAGATACGAAGTAGTCACGATGAATAAGCGCATTGGCAATAAGCTCTTCAAGCACTATTCGCGGTATTTCAGGCTCACCCACAGAGTTGATGCTTTGCTCATTCTGTACATGGCGAATGTTAGACAGCACAAAGCCGAGAACCTTTTGGAACACATCCGAAAGTTTGCCGTTAATATCCTGACTGTCGATGTAATGCTCATCTTCAATATCAACACCAGGGAAAGCGACCGCTTTTACAATAAAAACGGGCAAGCGTACTTGCGGTCTTGAAGCGAATAGAAGAGAACCACAAATGTTTAGTTGACCGTTTTTTGCCAAGTTCATGTTTTCAAGTAATTGAACGCGAGATACTTCTTGGTCTTCAACCCGTTCGCTGTATTCTCTCTCGAAAAATGCGTCAAAAAACTCTTGGTCGATGTCCGCAACTGAACTTCCGCCTACAGGGATCTCATCAGCATGTATCAGTGCTGCTTCTTGAAACATTCGTTGGAGCTCTTCGCGTGCTGTCACTCTGCGTTTATCAGAGCCACTTTTAACCCAGATATACCCATTAGTATCCATGTAAGGCTTGTTCAAACCAGCTTCGACGGTTACTAGCAGCACCTTCCCAGTTGGCAAAGTGAAATTTTGAGTCATTGGATTTATTGCTGGCCTAACGTTATTAGATGCAGCATTAGAGATCCGATTATTAATCTCTCGGATATTTTCGTCAGTCAACCCTGAAATAGATCCATCGTCGTTTACACCAACGAGAATGTAGCCACCTTTAGAGTTGCAAAATGCGGCCATTTCAGAGGCCAATGAGTTCTCATTATTAATGGTGGCTTTAAACTGATGCCTTGAGTCTTCACCGTTGGCAATAATAGCTAAGAGTTCTTCGGTTTCCATGCTTCATATACCTGCTTACGTTTTTCGAAGGCTTCGGCACCGCCTTCCATAATACTAACAATGCGTTGCTGAACTTCAGCACAGTCAATGCTGCCAGTGACTAACGCGATGTGGTCATCTTGATACTCACAGGCTATCACCTGTTCCGCATCACCCAGTACAGGAATATTGGCGTTGTGTGTTGCAAAGATAAACTGAGTAAAGGGCTTGATCTCTCGAATAAGCTTGATGACATCATCATAGATGGTTTGGTTATCCAAATCGTCTTCTGGCTGATCAATAATCACCACATCATTTTCTTGCTGGCTCAACACAAACAGCATCAAGGCAGATGCTCGCTGCCCCAAAGAGTGGTGTGCCAGTGCTTTACCATGATATTCAATAGTGAACACATTAGGGACTTGCCAAGTTAATAAAGAGTTCAAATGTTCTTCAAAGTGCTGCCAAAAAGTATCAGAAGAACCACCAAGTAAGATATCTACTTCTACTTTATCGCGATAGACAGCAGCAAAATCACTAAAACTATTCACCACTCCCTGCAACGTTGCTTCACGAATACGGCTCCCTCGATACAAATCTTGTATGTGCTTCAGCATGGCGGCTTTATTCGCCTTAAACTGCGGCACAATTTTAAGTGGAGAATCAACCCGATTTATCTTGCCCAGCACCTGCTCAATGGTGCGGTACTCTTCCAGCCATAGATCGTTAAGCTGTGCTAATTCACGTTCCAGCGATTGATTCAAATCCGCATATTGCTGCTCGCTTTTGTCTAGCACGGTTATCATTTGTTCGGCTTGATCTAATAGGCTTTTAAGCTGCTTAAACTCCTGTGGGCTAATTGCCTGTGCACCAGCTTGCTTAAGCTCTGTGGCCAGCTTGCGTTCAATCTCCGCGAACTCTTCCTTCAGCGCCTGCTTTTGTTGCACAAAACCAGACAGCTTCTGCTGTAATAGCGCAACAGTATTGTGACCATTTAACACCGTTTGCTTGATGCTATCAAAGCCTGCAATCAACTGCTGATAAGTTTCAAAAAAATCATCAAAAAACACCTGATTCTGGGCAGACTTATACAACGCCTGATTCTTTAGCTCATCCTCAAAGCTGGCGACAAAACTATTGAGATCAGAAAGATAATGCTCGGCACCTTGAATAACTTGCTGCGCTTTGCGTTCGTCGCGGTCAAAATCAATTTGCTTTTGCAGCTTGCTCTCTACACCGTGTTGCTGATAGAACTTGAGCTTAAATACAGCATCTTGCTTTTTCTGCAACCATTCTTGCTTTTGCGTTGCCGCTCGGGTGAGGCGTTTAATCTGATTAATCACATCAACCACACGTTGACGGCCTTGCTCAATTTTTTGCCGAACGGGCACCAGCGCTTCGCCAAGTAGCTTTTCAATCAAATCCTTTTCAAAGCCAGCACCCGTGCTGGAAAGATCTTTCTGGCCAAAATAAATCGGCTGATGCAATACCGTTTCACGTACCGACACTCCCGGTTGCAACTGACCATTCACATACACATCGGGGCGCTCACCCAATATACGGCGAATTTGATAGGGCTGACCGCGGCGGTCAATGGCGTCGATGGTAATTTTTCCACCACTGCGCAGTAAGTGCTTTACTAGACTCTCTTTGTATTCCACATCCGACGACTTATCGCCAAAGGGAATATTCAGCGCGTAACGTACCCCTTCCAACACGGATGATTTACCACTGCCACGAATGCCAATCAGGGTATTGAGCTCAGGCGAAAGGCAAATTTCTGTGCCACCTAAAGTACCAGCCCCTTCAAAGCAGATTTTTTGAATATAAGAATGCTTATAGCTGGGCAACTCGGTCCGGACTCTGGAAGCTTTGTCGCGCAGCGCAAACTTCACCGCTTCAAAGCTGAATGAACCAAGTTTTAGGTAGCTTGCCTCTTTACGGGCCGCCATATACGAAAGGTTCTTGGCATCACAACCTTCCACTTCCGCTGGGTATAAATTACCTAATAC
Source organism: Shewanella septentrionalis (assembly GCF_025370265.1). Lineage (NCBI taxonomy): Bacteria > Pseudomonadati > Pseudomonadota > Gammaproteobacteria > Alteromonadales > Shewanellaceae > Shewanella > Shewanella septentrionalis. Next base: position 68,177 of record NZ_JAMTCC010000006.1, read on the forward strand.
CTGCAGAACCTTCGCGCGCTCATCACGGGTTCGCACTTTTTGAAAAGCCAACGCTCTGCGTCTTACTGCCGCGTTATCAAATAGCTCTTTTATGCGCCCTGGTGCAAGGCCGCCCCATAAGCCATTGGGCGCTTCAACGTGAGCAAAAATGAGAAAATAATCTTTATGGAATTTATCTAACTCTCGAACAGAGTCGACAATATCATGGTTCGATCGTGCATTTTCTTGTTCAAAGTTTGCTTGGCCTGCGAATGTAACACTAAGAAAACTTTGGATGTAATTCTCATTCTCTTTGTTATGAAACCATTCATCGGAAAATACCACTAAAGTATGAACACCAGCTTGTCCATCTTTAATGGATAGCTCAATGCCAGGCAACAAACCAATGCCTGACTTTTTGGCATTCTTGCGCAGAACCTTAAATTCATGCAGATCGAACTTATTGTGGTTGGTAATCACACCAAGGCCAATACCAGCGTTAGCTAGCGCCGTGACATACTGGTTTGCATAGTCGTTCTCCTCACCACTATAAGTAAACTCTTTATCGGCGCGAGTATGGAGGTGGAAGTCAGCCTTTAACCAGCGACTTCCATATTCAAAAACTTCACTATTCATCATCAAACTCCTGCAATCCAATCAAGCTATTTCGAGTTAAAGTAGCTTCATATTTAGCTCTGCCGCTTCAAATCTAGGAGTTAAGTTCCTCATTCTACTAAACTCAGCACAGAAACTTTGACTAATTCCTGCACCTTCACAGAACTATTTTGCTGTAACATGATTAAGAACATTCGCATATTTCAACATTTGTAAATTCAACTAAACGCTGGATGGGTTACGCGGGCAGTATTCGGAGCGACTCGAGTATTCTTATAGATTTCAGCTCCATCATTCTACGATGTCCCACTGTTTTTATGTAATTTATATAAAAACAACTAAGTATGAATAGACTAATTAAATTGAACCGAAATATACAAAGATTTTGACTTGCCTTTACTCGGATGCGAGAAAGTGCTCACTATTGCTCTATATTTGTCCTATTGAATAGCAACCGGCACAATTTATCGCTACGACAATTGCTAAATTCTACTACTTAGCAACAGAGTTGGAATATATGTAAGCTTACAGAATACTCTGTGCTTAATCATTGTATTCAAATACCAATGACTTAACCGGATTTTGCTCTTTTATATCGCACTACGATCGACAATATCAATCAACGCCAGCTTTTGAGCACGACTCAGCTTTTTAACTGCTATTTCACGGCGCAGTGCATCGCCGTGACTACCAACCTGCTCTTGATACATCAGCGTTAATGGACCTTTACCCCGCAGATACTTAGCGGATTTGATGCCACCCGACTGATGCTCACTAAAGCGTCGCGCTACGTCAGTGGTGACGCCTGTGTATAAATGCCCGTTGGCGCAGCGGACTATATACAAGTACCAAAGGGCTGATTCGGTCACTTACGAATGACCTACTTCGCCATACCTAACAGACTCAAGAAGAAGGCATATTCTTGGGCTGTGTCTTGGTATTGACGATAACGTCCACTCTTACCGCCGTGGCCAGCTTCCATATCCACATTGAATAACAACACCTTATCATCCATCTTGTACCACTTATTCTGTACATCGCGCAGTTTAGCGACCCACTTGGCGGGTTCAAAATACTGCACTTGGGAATCATGCAAACCTGTCGTCACTAACATGTGTGGGTATTCTTGCTCGGTGACATTGTCGTAGGGCGAGTAACTCAACATGTAATCAAAGTAAGTTTTCTCGTTCGGATTGCCCCACTCGTCGTACTCATTGGTCGTCAATGGAATCGACTCGTCCAGCATAGTCGTCACCACATCAACAAACGGTACATGGGCTGCAAGGGCGAAATACTTGTCCGGCGCTTGGTTAGCAATTGCGCCCATCAGCAAACCTCCCGCGCTGCCGCCAGAGGCGACGACCTTGTTTTTATCGCCATAACCTTGTGCAGTTAATGCCGTTGTTACATCGATAAAATCATTGAAGGTGTTTTGCTTATTCAACAGCTTACCGTCGTCATACCAAGGGCGGCCGAGCATTTCAGAGCCGCGCACATGGGCGATGGCATACACAAAACCACGATCGAGCAGACTGATAACGGATGAAGAAAAGTCTGGTTCAACTGTATAACCGTAAGATCCATAACCATATTGATACAGAGGGTTAGTGCCATCTTTCTTGAATTTATCTTTGCGATACACCAAAGAAACGGGCACCTTTACGCCATCACGAGCGGTAATAAATACACGTTCGGCACGATATTGGCTGGCATCGAAGCCGCCTAAGACTTGATCTTGTTTCAATAAATCCCGTCTATCAGGATTCACCAGCGAATATTCGTATACGGCTTCTGGCGTTGTCAGGCTGGAGTAGAAAATGCGTAACTTATTGCTGTCTTGCTGGGCATTAACATCTAAACCCATCACATAGGCAGGTTCATCAAAGCTCAGTTCGAAAGGCTTTTGACCATTGAACGGCATCACTTTAATTCGCGTCAGGCCGTTTTCGCGGGTCTGAATAATCAGATAATCCTTGAGCACTAACTCATCTTCGATACGGGCATTGGGATTATGCGCAACCACTTCTTGCCACTTCGATTTATCCGCCGCATCTTTGATGGCAACTTTCATCAAACGGAAGTTAGTCGCCTGCCAGTTGGTGAGAATGTAATAAGTATCACCCAGCTTAGACACACTGTATTCGTGACCTTCTTCCCGCGCTAATACTGGCTTGAATAAACCTAAAGGCTCGCTGGCATCGAGAATAGACACTTCACTCGTCGTGGTGCTTTCTTGGAACAACACAATTTGCGACTCATCTAAGGTTTTGCCGAGTGAAATATAAAATGAATCGTCTTGTTCTTCATACACTAAGACATCGCTCGATTGCTTAGTGCCCAGCTCGTGGCGATACACTTGATAGCCCAGCAAGGTTTTTAGATCTTTGGCGATATAGAACACATGCTTGTTGTCGTTCGCCCACACTACGCGACCTTCAGTATTTTCAAGCACGTCGGTGATCATGTCGCCTGAAGCCAAGTCTTTAAAATAGATGTGATATACACGGCGGCTGAGGACGTCTTCGCCAAAGGCCAACATGGTTTCATCTGGGCTCACACTCGCGCCGCCTAAACCATAAAACTCATGGCCCTTAGCTCGCTCGTTAACGTCGAGCATCACTTGCTCAACGCCATCGGCGCCTTTACGGCTGATTAACGGATATTCGCCGCCTTCTTTATAACGACTGTAATAGCTGTGCTGGTGCCATTGGTACGGCACACTGGACTCATCGGCGACTAAGCGCTCGGTTAATTCTTTAAAAAGGCCATCTTGTAGCGGCTTTAAGGGTTTAAAATAGGCCGCAGTGTAGCGATTCTCGGCTTCGAGATGGGCCAACACTTTAGGATCTTTGCGTTCATCGTCACGCAGCCAATAGTAATCATCGGTGCGCGTTACGCCATGCAAGGTCATCACATGGGGAATTTTTTCAGCAACTGGGGCGGGTACTTGCCCTTTTGAGGTCGAACAACCGGATAACAACATGGCAATACCTAAAGTTAGCAGCAGAGATCGCATTTATACGTCCTTGTGACGTCCATAACGACCGTCGCAGAATGCAACGGCAAATAAATTAGCATGATAGTGGTCAGGTGTGCACTAGCGCAAACATTGAACGCGAGAAGTTGCCATTCGCGGTAAATAAGAGCAACATAACGGCGTTTTTGAGCGCAAACGGCTCAAAAGCAAATTCTCAGGGCGGGGTGAAACTCCCCACCGGCGGTAAATGGGTAACGCTAAGTGATTATTTAACTGAGCATCCCCAAAGCCCGCGAGCGCCCGAAATCACTTTCGGGGTCAGCAGATCTGGTGCCTTAGATTTTGCCGAGTGCAAAACTGACTATTCCAGAGCCGACGGTAATGGACTGTGTGCTTTAATGGCGACAGTGCTGAGTCCGGATGGAAGAGAATGTAAGACAACATTGTGGTATTTAAGTGCAACGCGCTTGTGTATCGCAGTGTTAGCCTCATGTTTTGCAATAACTTCACCCCAAGTGAAGCGATATTGCTACAGCAAAATCGAGCCATTAGGTTTGATTAAGTTGTATTTCTGCACGCCCTGATTCTGGATATTCCAATGTCGTATTTTTTAAGGATATTAACCATGAATCAGTCTTTACTTGCTCCTTTTGGTACTGCTATCGAACGCGTTGAAGCGGGTCTTAATGCCCTGCGTCAAGGCCAAGGTGTGTTAGTGGTCGATGACGAAGATAGAGAAAACGAAGGCGATTTAATTTTCGCTGCCGAGACGCTGACGAACGCCCAAATGGCCATGCTCATCCGTGAATGTAGCGGTATTGTTTGCCTGTGTTTACCCGATGAAAAAGTCAAAGCCCTCGAACTGCCTGCTATGGTCGAGCACAACTCGAGCCAATACGGCACGGCTTTCACTGTAAGTATTGAAGCAACTGTCGGTGTAACGACTGGGGTTTCTGCCGCTGACCGCGTGACCACCATTAAAGCCGCGATTGCCGACAACGCTAAGCCAAGCGATCTCGCTCGCCCTGGCCATGTGTATCCACTTCGCGCCCAACCGGGCGGCGTGTTAACTCGCCGCGGCCATACCGAAGGCACGATCGATTTAGTGCAACTCGCTGGCTTAAAACCCGCAGGTGTATTGTGTGAAGTCACTAACCCAGACGGTACTATGGCGCGTTTACCCGAAATTATCGCCTTCGGTGCGCTGCACAATATGCCAGTGCTGACGATTGAAGACATAGTGGTCTACCGTAAATCGTTATTGGCTAAGGTCGGTTAAGTCAGACTTCAATGGCCTAAACTTAGGTCATTAATTTAAGACGAAGGGACGTTTCGCTGCGGCAAACGTCCTTTTTATTGGGCTTTATTTGCAGTCCAACATCGCTTAACCCACCGGTTATACCATTCCCTGAATCAACGCCCATAAGGGCAATAAATAAAGCCATTCTTTCGAATAACAAAATACTGTGTCACATCACAGACAAATGAAATGTTTGTTTGATAGGCAAAAAATACACTAATAAAAATAGTTGCTTAGCTCGATATATAACAATCTGCTTAATTTCGTGACCTAGATTAGATATCCATAAACTAAAGGTCGCGGTGACTGGCCGCCTATGTTAAATATTCTCACCCTGTGCCTAGTTCCATTTTCAACTCAAGTTCAACGTGATGACGTTGAATTTCTTTTTTGACTAGGCGAACGAGTGGAGTGATCTTTAATGCCGTCAGCGCTACACCACCTCAGTTTGAAGCAAAAGCTCATTCTGTTTTCGCTTGTCCCCCTGTTGATGATGAGTTTTTTTATTCTGACTCGCATGCATGGCTTAATAAATGAATCACACTCGGCCAAGCACAACCATCTTGCGGTGCAGGCGACGGTACACATCACCGAATTACTGTATCAGTTGCAGAATGAATATGGTCTGAGCACCAACCAACTGCCCACCGATAACGCGCTAGTCACGCAACAACAGGCGACCTCCAAAGCTCTCGATACGTTACTTAACAGTGAACCTTTAGCCCACCTCAGTGAGTCGCTCGATCCTAAGAGTATTGAAGCCAGTCAGATGAACGCATTATTAGATGCCATCACACTCACAGGCCACAGACTCGCCAACGCACGTCAAACTCTTGCGAGCGAAACACAAGGCTCGTTTAGTGATCTCTATAGTCAACTGCACACTCAGCTATTACAGCTCATTCAACTATTGCAGTTACAAACCAACGAAATCAGCCAATCCCGCGCCTATACCGATTTAATAAACTTGCTGATGGTGCAAGAACTCGCCGTAAAAGAACGTAGCGCGATCAATCATTTGCTGCTCAGCGACTCACTCAATCTGAATGATTACCGCACCATAGGCTCCTTCATGTATGAATATGGCCGAGCTGTGATGCACGCGAGCAGTGCCGCGATTTCCGATAGAAAATCGTTACTGAAAAACCTGCAAGATTCGCCAGAGAATCAACTTATTCTGCAAATTAGCCAACAAATCGAGCAACAAACCCGCATTAGCGCACTGGCACAGAATATTAATGCCAACTTAGGTTACGGTGGCTTAATGGGGAGTTTTCAGGACTATCTGCTGAAGGGCGATGACGTTTCACTGCAAAAATTTAATGATGCGCTGGCGAACATTCACCTCAACTTAGATGAACTCAATCACGAAATTCGCTTTCTCCCCGAATTTAAGTCGGCGCTGAAAACCATTGAGGACAGCGTAGATCAATACCAGTTCAGCATGGTCAAGCTAAAGCAACTGCGGCAGCAAGGTTTGCCGATGGCGGAAATCAACGCCATCGCGCAAGTCCCAGCCAGTGAGGACAAGTTAAGCCAAGCGATGACACAGCTGTTAATGCCGCCACACCCGATTGACAGCCAAAAATGGTGGGCACTTACCACAAAGCGTATCGAACAACTGCATCAACTCGCCAAAGACATCACCCAGACCATGGCGCAGCAGAGCGAGTTTCAACAAAACCAAGCCCTGACCTTCCTCGGCCTGTACTTGTTATCAGCCCTGTTCACCGCAACCGTTACACTCTGGCTCGGACAGAAGATCATTCGCAACTTTATGGATAAAATCACTAAGATTGCTAATGACATGCAGCAAATGGCGGAAGATCCCAAGCTCAATATCAATATCCGCGTCTCAGGTACTGATGAACTCGCTCGCATGGCCCGCGCCATGAACCGGATGATCAGCGAACGGCAGAAGGCGAACCATGCGCTCACCCGCGCCGCTGCGGTATTTGACTATTCTGCCGAGGGCATAATGGTGACTGATGCCGACAACCATATCGAACTGGTCAATCCGGCATTCTGCAATATTACTGGCTATACATTGGAAGACGTGAAAGGCCGCAGTCCATCCATCCTCAGTTCTAGCCGTCATTCGCAACACTTTTACACCACCATGTGGGAGTCGCTGCAAACAGAAGGAAAATGGGAGGGCGAGGTTTGGAATAAACGCAAAAATGGCCAAGTGTATCCCGAGTATTTAGCCATTACTGTGGTGCGAAATGAGCAGGGGCAAATAATCCAACACATTGGTTTATTTATGGATATCAGTAAGCGTAAGCAATATGAGCAAGATCTTTGGTATCAAGCCAACTTCGATGCGTTAACGGGACTGCCTAATCGTAAGTTGTTTAATGAACGCCTGCAGCACGAAATCCATGCGGCGCAGCATGACTCACGCAAACTGGCGATTCTGCTGATAGATTTAGACCAATTCAAATACATCAACGATGTGCAAGGCCATGCCACAGGCGACTTATTACTTAAAGATGTGGCCAAGCGCTTAGAAAGCATTGCGGGTAAAACCGACTTTATCGCCCGTATCGGGGGGGATGAATTTGTCCTTATTTTACCGCGACTAACCAACGAGCTTGCCATCGAACACATGGCAACGCGTATTATCGAAACCTTAGGCATACCATTTGACTTAAATGACCGCGAGATCCAGATTTCAGCCAGCTTTGGTATCGGCGTCTATCCCGAAGATGGCCTCGATGTCAGCTCACTCACCCGCAATACCGAAACCGCCATGTATCAAGCTAAAGATGCGGGACGGAACAATTTCAAATACTTTACCGCGGGCATGAATGAAGCCATGTTCGCTCGGATGGAGTTAGAGCAACGCCTGCGCCGCGCCGTAGCACAAAATGAATTTGCCCTGCATTATCAACCCATAGTAGATATGCAAACTGGAGTCGTCTGCAGCGTCGAAGCCCTTATCCGCTGGCAAGACCCTGACTTTGGCCTGATCCCACCGGATCAATTTATCCCGCTGGCCGAAGAAACCGGACTGATAGAACCTATGGGCGAATGGGTGCTCAACCAAGCCATGCATGATTTGAGACAGTGGCAGAAAAGTGGCTTAAAAATCAATGTTGCGATTAATGTTTCCGGTCGCCAATGCATCAACACCCGCGGCATGGGATTCGACCAAGTGCTGCAGGAATGCTTTGACCGCCACCATGTAAACCCACGCAATGTGCATATTGAGATCACTGAGAGCATGCTGATGGGCGATGCCAGCCATTGCTTGAGCACGCTAGAATCGATTCGCCATTTAGGCTCGCAAATCTATATCGATGACTTCGGCACAGGTTATTCTTCCCTGAGTTATTTGAAAAAATTCCCCATTTCAGTGATTAAAATCGACCGTAGCTTTGTGGAAAATGCCCTCGAAAGTAACGCTAATGCTAACTTAGTCAAAGCCATCGTCATGATGGGGCAAAGTCTCGAAATGGAGTTAGTGGCCGAAGGCATAGAAACCGAAGCCCAGTGGCACTTCCTGCGGGATCTAGGTTGCCACTTCGCTCAAGGATATTTGATCTCTAAACCACTGCCCTTTGACGAGATCACCCCCTTGCTGCACATCAAGCACACAACACTGCTCAACCACGATTACCAAGATAGGTGCGTGAATATCTAAGATGCTGAAAGCTAGCAACTAATAGCAAAAAGAATTGAAGAATAAACAGCAAAAAAGCAGCCTAGGCTGCTTTTTTTGTAACGAATAAAACGGATTTACGCCTGTGGTTGGCCTTGGCCGTTCATTATGCTTTCGCCGCCCTTAGAGGCTAACTTAGCTAAATCTTTATCGATAAAGAACAGTGCCTTACCATCTTCACCCACTAAACGTATCTTATCGACAATCGACTTGAACAGCTTTTCTTCTTCGTGCTGCTCGGCAACATACCATTGCAGGAAGTTGAAGGTTGAATAGTCTTGATTCGAAAAGGCTGCATGGGCCAAGGCATTGATCTGACTGGTGATCAACTGCTCATGTTCATAGGTGAGTTCGAACAACGCCAGCAGCGAATCAAACTGTGATTGTGGCGCTTCAATCGCCCCTAACAAAGGTAAGCCACCGGTTTCACTCACATAAGTGAACAAACGACGCATATGGCCCATCTCTTCGTCCGCGTGCTCGCGCATAAACTTAGCTGCACCTTCAAATCCCTGATCTTCACACCAAGCGCTCATTTGCAGGTATAAATTTGAGGAGAAGAACTCCATATTAATTTGTTCATTCAACTTTTCGATCATAGTGGCTGACAGCATAGTAAATCCTCTTTTGCATTCGAACTGAATCATGGGGCACATTGTCATCAAGGGGGTCGACAAAAGCAACAAAATTTACCTTTAGATTTTTAGCTAAGTTAATGATTCATTGATAAAAATGATTTTCATTTGTCCAGCGACTCGCGTTCAGCCTTTGGCTTAGTGACATAAATTGCACCACTGCTTGCTAGGTTATCATCCAAAGTGGCAGGAAAAACTGACTGGCCTATCACAGAAACTCACATGCAAATCATAGCCATCACCGATCACCGTGGCATAATAGCCAGTCATAATCAGGTGGAAATTCATTCAGCGTCATCACGACCCATTGCATATAAGGCAGACCCTCATGTCCGTAACAGCCGATCCTTGTTCGCAACCTAGCTTAATGCATCCAGATCAAGCTATTCCCCTTTTGCTCGAACAAGTTAGCCCAGTGTCAGACACAGAAGTCGTATTGCTTCCCCATGCTCTTGGCCGCGTCCTTGCCGAAGATCTCGCTTCCTGCATCGACCTGCCACCCTTCAACAACTCCTCAATGGACGGTTACGCCTTCCGTTTTGTCGACTTGAATACGCAAACCAATCGCACTTCATTACGCCTTATCGGCAGTTCCTTCGCCGGCCATGGTTTTGAAGGTGAAGCCAAACCTAATACTTGCATACGGATCATGACGGGCGCGCCTGTGCCTGCAGGTTATGACACAGTACAAATGCAGGAAGAAGCCGAAGTTGAAGGTGAGTTTATTCATATTCGCCACCCTAAGGCGCAAGGCGCCAATGTGCGTTGCCGTGGTGAAGAGCTGACCCAAGGCACTAAAGTGCTCAGTGCTGGCATTCAAATTGGCGCAGCCGAGCTAGGCGTATTGGCGACTATTGGTGTCAGCCAAGTGCGAGTCTATCGCCAACTTAAGGTGGCGTTTTTCTCCACGGGTGATGAACTGCGTCCGGTTGGCAGCGAACTCGCACCGGGACAAATTTACGATTCGAACCGTTATTCGATTCAAGGTTTACTCAGTCGCGCTAATGTGGAATGGCTCGATTTAGGCGTAATCGCCGATGATCCTGAAGCCATACGTCAGGCATTTCGCCATGCCGCCAGCCAAGCAGATATGGTGCTGACCTCGGGCGGCGTGTCGGTCGGCGAAGCTGACTTTACGAAACAAATTCTCGATGAAGAAGGCAAAATCACCTTCTGGAAACTCGCCATCAAACCAGGTAAGCCCTTCGCCATGGGCAAAATTGGCAAGGCAGTATTCTGTGGTTTACCGGGGAACCCCGTGTCTTCTATGGTGACGTTTTACAAACTCGTTTGGCCAATACTGAACAAGATGCAGGGTTTAACCCCAGTTGCACCTTTGATGTTAGACGCTACGCTCACCACGCCAGTGCGTAAACAACCGGGCCGCGTCGAATATCAACGGGGCATTTTAAGCCGTAATGCACAGGGCAAACTCGAGGTTGCCATTACTGGTAGCCAAGGTTCTGGCATGTTGACCTCAATGAGCCTAGCGAACTGTTTCGTTTTATTGGAACAATTCCAAGGGGATACACCCGCTGGCACCCAAGTGACGGTCGAGCCCTTTAACAGCGTGCTCTGCTAGGAAAATCTCCATGAATGTGCCTGACGATATTCTCAGCGACAGTGAACTCTTAAGATACAGCCGTCAGATCTCCATCAAAGCCATGGATATCGACGGCCAAGAACACCTAAAACAAGCGAAAGTGTTGATGATAGGTGCAGGCGGATTAGGCTGCGCCGCCAGCCAATACCTCACAGTTGCAGGGATTGGCGAGCTGACCTTGGTCGATTTTGATACAGTTGAACTCTCTAACCTGCAGCGCCAAGTGCTGCATCAAGATGCCAATGTCGGCCAGCCAAAAGTCGAATCGGCCAAACAGAGCCTTAGTCAGCTCAATCCCTTCATTAAGATCAACATTATCAATGCCGTATTAGATGATCATGAGATTGACGCCCTTGTTGCCGATCACAATCTAGTGCTCGACTGCACCGATAATGTCAGTGTGCGCGAACAACTCAATCTCAGCTGTTTTAAGCATAAAGTGCCCTTAGTGTCAGCTGCGGCAATTCGGATGGAAGGCATGGTCACAGTGTTCGATTATCACAGCGAAACACCTTGTTATCATTGCTTTAGCGCCCTATTTGGCGAGCAACAACTCAGCTGTGTCGAGTCGGGCATCCTAGCCCCTGTGGTCGGCATGATAGGTTGTTTACAGGCGGTTGAAGCCATCAAGGTCATCACTGGCATGGGTAAAACCTTAGCGGGCCGCATTTTAATGATCGATGCGATGACGATGGAGTTTCGTGAGATGAAACTCCCGAAACACGCGAAATGTAGTGTTTGTGGTACTCAAGCTTAAGATATTCTCGCTTGAAAAACAGCTTTACTTGCCTTAAGTTAGCCCGACGCTGGTGAGGCTAAACGACCAGTTAACATACGGAAATAAAAAGGAAAATATATGGATTCGGAAAACAGTGTATTTGATCGCATGACCACAGACGATCCCATCGTTGGCGCTGGTATCTACAACCTCGTTATCGGCCTCACGCTGATTTGGGGTTTTGCCGTTAACTATTGGATGGTCACCAATATCGACCCAGAAGCGATTGCCAGCGTGAATCCTTGGATTTTCTTTATCGGCTATTTTGCCTCCTGTTTTTTCGGGATTTATCTGTTTCAAAAATCGAGCAATCCCGTGGTCAGCTTTATTGGCTACAACTTTGTAGTCGTCCCCTTCGGCTTAATTATCAATATGGTAGTCAGTCAATACGACCCTGAATTAGTGACGGAAGCCATTCGCATTACTGGCCTAGTAACCATTGCCATGATGTGTTTAGGCACACTCTTTCCCGCCTTTTTCCAAAAAATTTCCGGCGCACTCACGATTGCTTTGTTGCTGGTTATCGTAGTCGAGCTAATTGAAGTGTTTATCTTTAATACTCACCACGGCATTTTAGATTGGATAGTGGTGCTGATTTTCTGCGGGTATATAGGTTACGACTGGGGACGGGCGAATCAAATCCCTAAAACCATAGATAATGCCATCGATAGCGCTGCCGCTTTGTATATGGATATCATCAACTTATTCCTACGCATTCTGCGAATTTTAGGGCGTAAATAAGTCACCAAGGAGTGTCTATGAAAGTCCTATTACCGTTTACTGCAACTTTACTGCTGGCAACTGTGGCACTCGTGGGTTGCGGCGAAGCTGAAAAACCTGCTGCGCAAGTTAAGATTGCTAATCCGGCCTCTGAGTATTGCATCTCCCAGGGTGGTAGCTTAGCAATAGAGAAAACCACCGAAGGTGAGCATGGCATCTGTACCTTGCCAAACGGTGAAGCCATGGAAGAGTGGGCGTTATTCCGCCGTGATCATCAGGAAGAAAAGCCGCAGTAACAGTGGTTCTTTTTACCTTTAAAAAAACAGGCGCCAATAATGGCGCCTGTTTTGTTATTAAGTAAACTGAAAATCTTAATTGGCTAAGTGTTCTGCGCGCCAGATTTTGCGCTTAGCGGCCGACTGAAAGCTCCACGCTAAGACCCGCGTAATTTTATTGCCTTGCTGCATTTCAATCGTCTTCACTGTATCGACGTTCAACTTTGCTAAGGCTTGATAACAAGGTTTCAGGTTTTCTTGCTTCGACACTAGGCTAGTGAACCACAGGCATTGGTCTGCAAACATCTGACTCTCGCGGATCATGGTCGCCAAGAACTGTCGCTCTCCACCTTGGCACCAAAGCTCTGCCGCTTGGCCGCCGAAATTCAGCTTAGGTGCAGCCTTTACTGAGCTCCCCCGATTAAGCTGTAGATTATTCACCTTGCGCTTTGTACCTTCGCTCGCCTCGGCCATAGAGGCATGAAACGGAGGATTACACAGGGTTAACTCAAAACGTTCTTCGGCTTGAATAATTCCCTTGAAGACCGCCTTGTCATCAGGCTGTAATCGTAAACTTATCAGCCCTTGCAGCACTGGATTTTGCTCGATAATACTCTGCACATTGGTGAGTGAATGGGCATTGATATCCGAGGCAATAAATTGCCAGCCGTACACTTGGCAGCCCAATATGGGATAAATGCCGTTCGCGCCAGTGCCAATATCTAATACCCTCGCCTTACTTATGGCACATGACTTATCGCCTTCGGCTAACAGATCTGCCACGTAATGCACATAATCAACGCGTCCGGGAATAGGAGGACATAACGCTCCTTCAGGAATATTCCAAGAACCAATTCCATAGTGATGTTTGAGTAGCGCCGCATTGAGGGTTTTAACTGCCAAGGGGTCGGCAAAATCTATCGATAGCGCGCCATAGGGCGTGGGCCGCACAAAGGTTTTCAGCTGAGGGAATGCAGCGATTAGCGCCGGAAAATCATAGCCATTCAAGTGGGCATTACGCGGATGCAGGGCTTTTTTGATTTCAGTTCTGGCTCTGTCTTTGACTGGCTTTGCTCTGCCTTTTCCTTCAGGTTTCGCCTGCTTGGGTGCTTTAGCTTTTTGGCGGGGGTTCGCTGCGCGGGTTGCAGTTTTCGCAGTCGCTGATGGAACGGATTTCACGGCAGGTTTTGACATAGCAGCTCTTGGAACGCAGTGGGCCGACTTAAGTCAGCCCATAGAATAAGACAATAAATTAATCGTACAAATAAGAGGTAAAGAGTAAGTTTACAATCAAGGCCTTGCCCGCTTCTTTGGTGAGCAGATTATTGACCATATCGAAGCACTCACGACGGATTTCTTCACGGCCAGTGAGTGACTTAATCTTTTCTTCCGATTGATTACCCAATACTTCAACAATCGCGGCGCGTAATAGCGGATCGTGACGCTCAACTGTGACCAAATCATCTGGGCTCTTAACCATTAACTCGACGCTGATCTTCACAAACCCTAATTTCTTACGGTTAGAAATGTAGTTAGTGACGATTTCAGGCTCAAAACCATAGTAGGCGTACTCACCCGTAGGCGTCGCTGCAGGTGCCGCTTCTTTTTCATCGGCCGCATAAACACTGAAAACACTGGTAAACAGGATCAGACAGACTGAGAGTAATTTTTTCATAGCGGCTTACGGCTCCCTAAAAACAATAATGGTAATGGAAGAAACTTCCCAATCTATCTGCTCGCGTCGCGACATGCTAGACTGCCGACGTTTGCCTATATTGTAACGAGTATTTAATGAATGTGACTAGCTTAAGCTTCCCCTATGGTGAATCTATTCAGTGGTTTTGTGCCGGAAGCGCTAACAAACTCCCCAAATCGCCCTTGAAAGAATGGTTACTTGCCACTGGCAGCCTAACGCAAAAACTCAAAACTTGCTGCACTCAATTTGAAGTCAAAGTCCTTGGCGAAGGACTTCATGCGCCCTTAGATGGCGAATATCCCCAGCAAGGCTCAGTATGGATCCGCGAAGTGTTACTTTGCCTCGACTCAATCCCTTGGGTATTTGCCAGAACCTTGATCCCCGAAAAGTTAATGGCCGAGCGCCAAGCCGATTTCCTTGGTCTGGGCACCCGCCCCTTAGGTGAACTGCTGTTTAGCCAAGATCATTTTATCCCTGGCAGGATTGAAGTCGCCAGTTTTGAGACCTGTAGTCGCCTCGCGCATTTAGCCGAAAGTTTAGATCAGAGTGTCGAACATGAACTCTGGGGACGCCGCCGCTATTTTCATCACGGTGAACACGAAATGATCGTCAGTGAAATCTTTCTGCCTGCGGCCGAGCAAGCTATCCGTAAGTTATGAATCCGAGCTTTAGCCAAAGCTTGCTTTAATGACTGATGACAAATAAAAATGCCTCTAAATTAGAGGCATTTTTGATCTGCTATCACGCGATTAACTTAGCGAATATTTAACTGGCGACGCCAAGTCAATAAGCCAAGGAAAGCAAGGCTCAACCAACCTAAACTACCACCGCCAGAACTCTCATTCGCCGGCGGAGTCACAGGAGGTGTGACAGGGGGCGTAACTGGTGCGGTAACAGTCACTGTCAAACTACTAATATCCTTAGTATTTTGCGCATCTGTCACTGTAAGCGTCACAGTATAAGTGCCCGCCTTCGCATAGGTATGGGTTGGCGACGCCGCTGCACTTGTGGTGCCATCACCAAAATCCCAAGCGTAGGTTAATGCTCCCGCACCACCATTGACATTACTGGTGAAGTTTACAACTAATTGATTGACCGCATTAGTAAAGCTGACTTTTAACGGCACTACAGCATCAGAATTTGCATTTGCTAACCGAATAACCGCTGTGCTGTTATTACTGGCTTGCGATAGTACCTGCATCGTCAAACCTAACTGCTGCAATACCATACCTGACTGGGGTTGTAGCGGCGCACTGTAATCTAGACTGTCATCAAACAGGCTGACAGCATCGCGATTATTGTCACCTGCATAGAAGGTTTGTTTTACTGTGCTAAAGGCTGCATCGCGGATCTGCTCGTCAGTAGAGCGAGTGCCAATCAGGTTTTGGTCAGCATCAATCACGCCAATCAAGCCATGCCCAGCATGGTCCGAGACATTATTGTCTCTGTAGCCAAAATCTTCTAACCAGACTAATACACCAGGATCAAAACTTGCGGCTTTTAAACCAGCATCAACACCGTTATGGCTGCGTAACTGGATAAGATAACGAGATGTCGCACCAGGACGTGAGTCTTTAATCCGGCTATAACCGTAAAACGTCACTTTATCTGCGACTTCAGCGTTATCACCATATAACTCAGTGGTATTTTGTTTAACACTGATGTTATCAATAGTGATCCCTGACTCTGAGGTATAGTCATCGGTGACATAATTGATCTCGACAGCAATCGTTTTTCCAGAATATGCAGATAAATCATATTCTAACGTTACCCAAGCATCATTCCCTTCCGCCTGAGCAATCGCAGACGATTCGCCAGTAATAATATGACGAGCGCTGTTTATCCCATTGTTAGACTTAGTGTAATTACCCGTAATAGCCTCACCATCCACTTTCACCTGCATGTAGTCATAGTTAGGCTCAATACTCCAACTAGCCTTCATGCTCAAACTAAGTTTATCCGTCGTTACCGTAGGTAAATTGACATTAAAAATCATGCTGTTATTCAGCATATCCCCTTGACCAGAATAATACTGATAACTGCCCTGATAAGGTGTTTTAAAGGGGATTGGCGTTGGAGGAAGTGGAATAGAGACTTGGTTAACCGCCTGATGATTAACCGCTTCATTCAAGGTCACATCCATGCCGGATTTAGGAATACTATCTAAGCTGATTTCACGTTCATTCAACCACTTACCTTTATATCTTTCCTGTAGATAAGAACGCGCATAGGGACTAAAACCACTCGGCTGGGCACCAGCGATAGCGCCAGCCCAACTACCTCCAGACATCAAAGACCATAAACCCACAGGCGAGCCGTCTTTATTGGGGTTATCAGTAGTATCGTATTCATCTGGCAGACCTAAATCATGGCCAAATTCGTGGGTACATACGCCCGTTGCCGCATCGATAGGCTGAATGGTGTAACCGAATACTTTTTTGCCCGTACCAGGAAGCGCATAGCCATTGGTTGCTTGGTCAACGAAAAATCGATGCGACCAAATTGCACTCGCGCCTAAAGCTCCACCACCGGCTTCTTCACCTATGCTAGAGTGGAAAATCATCACATGGTCGATAATGCCATCGGGCTCGTTGTAATTACCGTTGTTGTTAAAATCATTTTGATCTTCAACATCATAGCTAGCCAACTCTGCTGCAGACATATTCGCGACAGCTTGAGATACGGCTTCTTTTACCAGTTGCATCACCTGCGCATCGCTGCCAGAGTCAGGATCATTAGCACCATAGTATTCGGCATTTTGATTAGCGGTATACCAACCCTTTACGTCCCCAGTGAAGGAGAAAGTTTGCCCAGAAACCGCTTGATAATATTGATAGCCCGAATCTAAAGTCTGCCCCTGTGGACCTTTAAATCCCGCAGGCGAAAAGAGTAATTCCTTGTAGTGGGACACAGGATAACTCGGGTAATACATGGCTGTATCGCCCGCTTTCAAGCCATTGTTATCATGTTTTAAATCAGGGAAATCCACTAATACCGTGAGTACTTTAACGGTTTTTTTTACATCCGCATCAACCAGTAAACGCTGTGCAGGTGATCGCATCATTTGCGATGACTTAGCTCTTTGCAGTCGCGCATGTTCAGCTTCAACTTCGATGCGCGGCGCCTTAGGTTGAGTCAAGGTGGCACGATGAATATACGCTTCTATCGCTTCCTGCTTTACGCTATCACTGGCATCGGCGGCCACTTCGCCACGTTTAATCAACCAATATAAAATTCGATCTTTATTAATCACACCCGCATCAGCAGGCGTATGATTCGGAGCCGCAATACTCGCGCCGCTAATCAATGCCAACATCAGTCCAAACGCTGTCACGCCTTTTGCACTTCGCATTTTTAACATCCTTACTGTAACAGCCAACGCCATTCTATTTATTAAGACTAGTGTCTCTTTGTATTAAGACAAATTTGCCTTTATGAGTCATCAACTCAAGGTTTATCTATCTCAAGATAGAGAGACAGAGTTTTTGACATTATCAGCACTGCGCTGAAGTAACAACTTGATACATTACTTCGCTGGCACGATTTACACTTTTGTCAGCGTTTATTCAGCAAACCTCTATGCTGAGTGCATTCCAGCCAAATCCCAGCCATAAAAAAACCGCATTAACAGCGTTAATGCGGTTTCGTTTTAAGCGAGCGAAATAAGTTTAGCCGGCGGTTTTTAGATAATTTGAAATACCGTCGAGGAACATTTGTACTGAGATCATGACCAATACCATGCCCATCAAACGCTCAACCGCAGTGAGGCCTTTTTCACCCAACACACGGGTGAAGAGTTTATAAAACATTAAGATCACTGCGCTTGCCCCCCAAGCAGACACTAATGCTATGGTCCAATCGCCCATGCGTGAGCTATCGGTATGCGCCAGTAGAATCAAAGCGGCAAGAATCGATGGACCTGCCATCAAGGGAATGGCCATAGGCACGATAAATGGCTCTTCTCCCGCGGCTAATCCAACGACACCGCCGGGTTGAGGGAAAATCATTTTAATCGCGATAAGAAACAGAATAATCCCGCCCGCGATACTCACAGATTCAGAGCGAAGATTTAAGAAACTTAAGATGGCCTCACCCGCATAAAGGAAAGACAGCATGATCACTAAGGCGAAGAGTAACTCGCGGATCAATACCTTACGACGTTTCTTGGGATCGATATGCCGTAGAATCGACGCGAAAATCGGCAAATTCCCCAGGGGGTCCATGATCAAAAACAACATTACCGCAGCAGAAAATATATCCATTTAACGTATCAACACCCAAGCCAACATAAGCCCATATTGTATAACCTTTTCTCGGCTTAGATCTGAAAATTTCTCCGCAAAATGGTCAAAGTGAATAAAATTCGCCCCAGAAAACCCCAGCGCAAAATGTCAGTTTGGTAAATTGCCAGCAAGTCACTGCTCACTTTGCCTTACAGCTGGTATACTATGGCGTTTTTTCAGCAAATTTTCCGTGGAATCCATGCTCTATCTTCTTGCTAGCTGTATCGCACTCTTAATTGGGCCACTGTTTTATCGCTACTTTTCATCGGGCAGCGGATTACAGAAGGGGCTCGATGGCTTTATATTCGTCTCATTAGGCGGATTAGTGCTGATCCACATCTTGCCAGAGCTACTGCAGCATGGCGGTTTGTTAGCCGTAGTCTTTGTATTCCTAGGTATCTGGGGACCGACCGCCAGCGAACGCCTTTTCCACCGTTATTCAGAAATCACCCATAATCTCACCTTGTCCCTAGGGATTGGCGGCTTGCTACTGCACACCATCACCGACGGTGGCGCTATGGTATTGGCGCAGCAAGACGGCAGTTCGATCTTACTTGCCCTCGGGGTCATTATGCATCGCCTCCCCGTCGGCCTCGCCATTTGGTGGTTACTCAAACCTCAAGTCGGCACCCGCTGGGCTAGCTTAGTGCTGGTCGCTATGATGCTACTTACGGGTGTTGGTTACTTTGCAGGCGAGCAATTAATCACTCAGCTCAGTTTAGAAAATACCGTTTATTTACAAGCCTTTGTTACCGGTTCGATTTTGCATGTGGTGCTACATCAACCCCACGGTCAGCACGATACCGACAAGCAAGGCAAATACGAGTACCAAGCGGGTATCGGCAGTTTGCTCGGCATAGGCTTGCTCGTGATGCTGCTCTTGATGGATTCTGGCGGCCACGAACATGCCCACCATGATCACAGCACAGAACAATTAATGACTTGGCTACTGACACTCGCGCCCATATTACTGCTGAGCTATGGTGCGGCGGCGCTGCGCTTTAAATTAGGTCTGACACCGCAGGATAGCAGCTTAGCCCGTCGCTGGTTCCAACGCTTAGCGGGGCCCGAAGCTCTCGTCATCACCGTCCTGTTACTCGGTCCTTGGCTAGCGTTATTCCAGTTACTTGTGGTCTTTATTCTTAGCGCTTATTTAAGCCACGCTAACGTCACTATTACCGATCCACATACCAAATTACCCAGTAATTCCCTACGTTTCGGCTTTGCACATTTAGTCGATCGCAGCGCACCGTGGATTTTACTCAGCCTAGTACTAGTGAATTTAATCGGCCATCCTTCAGTGCCATTAAGCAATCCGCTGCTGCAGGTTATAGTGCTGTTACTCGTATTCTTACCTATGCGTTTCTGCAACTTAGGCGCAGCGGTACTGGCTCTTGCACTGGCCTATAGTGGCTGGAGCCCTATCGCGATTATGATGCCGCTGATTGCCGCACCTGTGCTTAACATAGCGCAGCTTAAGTTAATGACATGGCCGCAAAGGGCAATATTACTGAGTATTATTGCGTTGAGTTTAGTCGCAGCACTCCGTTTGCCACTGTGGTTCTCCCTGTTCACTTTGCCGGAAGTGGTGAACTTAGTCGCGCTACTGATCCTGTCGGGATTATTTGCCGCCAGCTTACTGCGCTTAGGCCCACGTAAATTTCTACGCCGCTTAATGCTGAGCAAACCAGCAGCTCATGCGCATGGCCATTCCCACGCGCATGCACATAGCCATGAACCTAGCGCTTCGCACACATCTGTGCAGAGCACTGCTGAAACGCCTAGTGCCCATGATCATTCCGATGAACATACACACGATAAAGCAAAAGCAAATAAGCACTCGCACCACTAACACTGTTCATTTATGAGCAGACAGGCTAAGTTAATCTACCTTTGGATTAATTTAGCCTGCTATGTGCATACTCTTTGTCGCCATTAATGCCCATCCTAAGTATCCCTTAATCATCTGTGCCAACCGTGACGAGTTTCACCATAGACCGACCGCGCCAGCGCATTTTTGGCCACCGGAAGAAAACATACTCGCAGGTAAAGATCTGCAGGCGGGCGGCACTTGGTTTGGGGTGAATAAACAGGGACAAGTCGCCGCTGTGACAAATCTGCGCGTACCGCAAAAAAAACCAGAAGCCATGCGTAGCCGTGGCGAACTCATCACTATGACGCTCAACTCTGGGTCGCTCGTGTGCCCGAATTGGCTCATTGAGCACAGTGACAATTATCAGCCATTCAATCTCATCTTCGGCCAAGGTACTGACTTATATTGTTTTAACAGTATCAATAAAGACACAGTCAAACTCGCCGATGGGTTTCATGCCATTAGCAATGGGGCGCTCGATGATATTTGGCCGAAAATGGCGAAGGGACAGCAAGCGCTAGAAGCCGTGATCAATCAGTCCGACAACCTAGAAGTGCAAGCGCTGTTACAGCTGATGAAAGACGACTCCCAACCACAAGATAATGAATTACCTAACACGGGAGTGGGGATCGAGTGGGAACGGCGCTTAGCCGCGATTTATATTCGTCACCCCGACTATGGCACGCGCTCCACCAGCATTCTGCTTGAAGATGCTGAGGGCGGCATGCATTTCACCGAAGTGAGATACGACGGCAAAGGTAGACAGCTCGGACAGCAGGATTTCCATTTAACCCTGCCCGCCGAGCCACCCGCTAAGCCAGACTGTTTATTAACGCAAATCTAAACTGAGCAACTGTGCAGTCTTGTATTGAAACGGCGCACTTTAGTCAGCGCTGTTGTTCAATTAAAGCAGTGGCTTAGTCCGAACTGTGATCCATAGTAATCACCCAGCGATCGTCAATTTTCTCAATCAACAGGGTAAACACGCCCGTTGGAGCATCTTTTATCCGGCGCAAATCCCAGCGCCCAACGACCATAGCAGCGTAATTACTGAGCATTTTGATTTCTTTGATCGTGAACTTCAGCTCACCAAGCGCTTCTTTATTGGGATAATTTTTCTTATAGGCGGCAAGTGTATCCTCCCAACCGAAACGGAACTTACCGTTAGAGACAAAGCGCAATTGCTCGCTCTTCCAGTAGCCTTGCATATAAGCATCGAGATCGCCGCGATTCCAGGCGTCTTCTTGGCCTTTAAGCATCTGCGTAATTTCATCCGTCGGCACCGCACTCACATGGCAAGTCACTAAGAGTAAAAGTGCCGCAAAAACACGCTGCCAGCTAACCTTGTTTAATAGTCCATTTTTCAACATAGTATTGTTCCCCCACAATCAGGTTAAACTGTACTATAGCGAATTCAGCACAGACTATCTTGCTTAAGCCAATTTAAAATCTAAAAAAGCTGATGATATTATTAATTTTTCGACTCTGGGCACCGAACTATGTTTACACCACTTTGCCGTTGGCTACTTAAGCTTTCAGGCTGGCAGATAGAAGGCCAACTGCCCGACAGCGCTAAATACATCATCATAGTCGCGCCGCATACCAGTAACTGGGACTTCATCGTGGGCATCTTAGCCCGTGGTGCTCTGGGCACTCGAATTCACTTTCTCGGTAAACACCAACTCTTTATCCCGCCTTGGGGCTGGTTCTTCCGCGCCATTGGCGGCAGCCCAGTGGATAGACGCAAAAACAATAACTTAGTCGATGCTGCCGTACAGCTGTTTGAGTCGAAAACCGATTATAAGCTAGCGTTGGCGCCCGAAGGCACCCGTAGTCCAGTGACCCGCTGGAAGTGCGGCTTCTACCATATTGCCTGCAAGGCTCACGTACCTATCACTCCCGTTGGCTTAGACTTTAGCCGCCGCACTGTCGTTATCCGTACGCCATTACAGCCTAGTGGTGATATCGCGACCGACATGCACGAGATTTTAAGCTTCTATCGCACCATTAAAGGTCGCCATCCTAAGGTGATCCCTGATTTTGTGGCGAGTGCGAAACATTAATATTTTCCCCATTTAGAGCGTCACACATGCAACCCGAAACTTGGTTACTCTATCTCTTGGCCATTGTATTGATTGGGATCTCACCCGGCCCCATCGCTATGTTGTCTATGTCCCACGGGATCCATTTCGGCAAGATGCGCAGCATAGCCACAGGCCTTGGCAGTGTGAGTGCCGCTTTAGTCTTGATGATGGCGTCAGCGGCGGGATTAGGCGCCATTATCAGCACCTCAGAATACGGTTTTACCTTGCTAAAATGGTGTGGTGCAGCCTATTTAGTGTTTTTAGGCATCAAGCTG
This sequence comes from Shewanella septentrionalis, assembly GCF_025370265.1. Taxonomy (NCBI): domain Bacteria; kingdom Pseudomonadati; phylum Pseudomonadota; class Gammaproteobacteria; order Alteromonadales; family Shewanellaceae; genus Shewanella; species Shewanella septentrionalis. The sequence continues at coordinate 90,934 of NZ_JAMTCC010000006.1, forward strand.
TTGTTGACCAAGAACCAAGATCAGCCCCTTGAGATCAGCCAATCAAAAGGAAAAGGCACACCAAGGCAACTTTATCAGCAGGCGTTTCTAGTGGGGATCAGTAATCCCAAGGATTTACTGTTTTTTGCCGCGCTGTTTCCGCAATTTATCAATCTTGCCGCGCCGCAATTACCGCAACTTATGATACTGGCAGCCACTTGGGCAATAGTGGATTTTAGCTTTGTGATGATTTACGCCAGCATGGCCAATGTGCTTGCGCCCAGCCTAAAGGCGAGCAACAAGCTGCATTGGTTTGACAGAACCAGCGGCGGTGTATTTCTTACCTTAGCCGCGATTCTGATCAGTCGAGACTAACCCTCGACCTTCACCGATTTTAAGCTGCGAATATCGTTACCCGTTGGCGCTTGGAAAGCCTGCAGACCAAACTCAGGCAATATCGCAAAAATATGGTCGAAGATATCCGCTTGTATTGCTTCATAAAATGCCCAGCGGGTGTCGTTGGTGAAGATATAAACCTCGATCGGCAATCCCTCAGTGGTCGGCGCTAATTGGCGCACCATTAAGGTCATTTCCTTATGGATTTTATCGTGACGCTGTAGGTATTCCTGCAGGTAAGCGCGGAAGGTGCCGACGTTAGTCAAATGGCGACCGTTTACTTTCATGTCGAGGTCAGACACTCTGGCATTCGACTCACGGATTTCGTTGATCTTCGCGGGGAAATATTCTTTTAAGCAATTGATCTTACTCAGACGCTCGCGCTCTTCCTCGCTCAAAAACTTAATGCTGTTGATATCGATATTGATGGCGCGTTTGATCCTACGACCACCCGACTCAGACATACCCCGCCAGTTGCGAAACGCATCCGACACTAAGGCATAGGCTGGGATCATAGTGATGGTTTTGTCCCAGTTGCGCACTTTGACCGTGGTCAGCGAGACTTCTTCTACCGCACCGTCGGCGCCGTATTTGTCCATCTGGATCCAGTCGCCCTTGCTCACCATACGGTTAGCCGCTAACTGAATGCCCGCCACGAAACCTAAGATAGTGTCGCGGAACACTAACATCACAAAACCCGTCGCCACACCTAAGCCGCTGAGGAAGTACACAGGCGACTGATCGGCCAAGATGGAGATAGATACGATAATACCGACAAAGAATAAAAACAGCTTAGTTAACTGCACAAAGCTTTTAACGGGTAAACGCCGACTCACCAGATTCACATCTGAAATTTCATCGACCGCATCTAAACCCGCATAAATAGCGCGGATCATCAGCACCACCAGCCAAATACTCAGCAGCCGATCGACTAAATTACTTAAGATTTGATGTTCGGTTAAGGCGATGGGCACTAATAGATTGAGCACGATTGCAGGCACTAGCATGGCCAGCTTTTCGAGCACCTTGTAACGCATGAACACATCGTCCCAAGTGACTTTGGAGCGGAGGATCACCATGTTGACCGCACGTATGACTACACGTCGAACAATGAAATAAGCAATGCCCGCGAGCAGTAAGCAGGCAATGATCATGATGCTGGTTGATATGCCGTCCGAGGGTTGGCTATCAATCCCAAAGCCCGCTAGCCATGCCGAAATTTCGAGCCTTATTTCCTGATCCACAATTCCACTCCAACGTAGGCGCTAGCGCAACAAACCCATACAAAGGTAACCGCCGAGTTGACCTCGGTTAATGTCACCCTAGAAAATACTGATATCCAAACACAATAAATTTACAAACACTTATTTTAAAAGAGATTTTAGCATTTTGAATTGACCGAGCACAAAGGAAAATGAACAATCTTCAACCTGTTCCCAAGGAAATCATCCCATGAGTCGTTATTCATCTACGCTAGCCTGTCTTAGCTTTGGACTATTGAGCCTAAGCCAACCACTTCAAGCTGCAGAATATAGCAATTCGAAGCCATTGGTAATCTCAGATAAATCAGAGAAATCAGAGAAAACCGCCAATCCTTCTTATATCGCCCTCATGCTGGATTATGTTCCCGCCGCAGACAATCTCTACGGTATTACATTAGCACCCTATCATTTCGATAATAATTACCAGCAATGGGGCTATTACCTAGGCTATGCCCGCAGCCGAGAAACCGATGTAATAGTGCCAGAACCCGCGCTGTCATATCGCCAAGAAAGCCTCTTTCGCTTAGGGTTAAGCTACAGCCTCACTGCTGACTTAAGCTTTTATGCGGGCGGCAGCGGCTATATCAGCACTGTGTCTTACACGAATAATATTTCACCCAAAATTGTCGATGGCAAACCCACATGGGAAGAAGATAAAACCACCCGTTGGGGCGCAGAAGCAGGGCTAAGATACCGGATTACAGAACATTTCATCCTGAGCGCGGGCTATAACTCCAGCACAGAATCCACAGTTTTGAGCATAGGTTATGCGGGCTAAGCTCCTAGCGACTGGGCTTGAGCGATTTATTGGGTTAGCTCGGCTCGCGCCTTAGCAAGCTCCAATTCCACTTCGGCGACCTTATTGCGTTTCTTGTTGATTTTATCCATAGAACGACCTTCTTCTATGGCTTTGGCCAACTCGTTTTGACGCTCGGTCAGTTTTTCTTCTAAGGCCGCAACTTTGGCGGCGCGCTCGGCATATAAACTGTCATCGTCACAATGGGTTGAAACTTCGTAATAGGCCTTTTCGAGCCCGTCAACTTTATGTTGATTACCTGCTGCTTTGGCTTGGGCAAGTTCGGCACTGATGGCCTCTAATTTCGCCGCGCAGCCGACTTTAGGGGCTTCATCGGCCCATGCCGCTGCGCTCAATACCAAGCCAATAACGACGCCATAAATTCCATGTTTAATCTGCATCTTAATCTCCTCTCGCTAAATTGATTGATAATGTCGCTATCTGACTGTGTCCTGTCACCGCGCTATCAATATAGTGCCACACTCAGTGAACTCAATCTGTATTCGAGTCAGTATCTTCCAGCTAAATCCACTTTATTCGTCAAAACACGACTTAGACAGTGACTAATATGCGGCAAATTGTTTATGTTAGGGCAGAATATTGACTCAGACGGATATCGGAGCCAGAAAATTAATGCAAACTTCATTACGCCTTAGCGCACTTAGCTCATTGTTATTGCTAACATCATCGGTTATGGCCGCCGACGTAGCTCAAATCACCCTAGAAAATGGCGCCCAAGTCAGACTCAAAGACGACTTTACCTGGGAATATGTGGTCACAGAAACCAAAGCTGCGCCCAATGTCTTAGCAGCAACGGCAGTGAGCACCTCAAGCAATGTTGCCAGCGTCCCAAGTGTTGCACTCGCCACTCAAACTGTGGCTGAACCTGTCACCACCTTGACTGCCACCGCAATTGCCCAACCTGAGCTACTAGGCTCAACCGGTAAAGACGGCATCAAAGTCAGCTTTACCGGCGGACAATGGAAAGGCGATAAACTTGGACTCAGTTTCGACCTTGCTAGCACCAGCAATGAGCACGTGACCTTAGTCGAAGTGGAAGCCAGCTTCTTCGCCGATAATGGCACTTTGCTCAAAACCGAAAAACTCGAAGTATGGGAAGCCATTTTCCGCATGCCTGAAACCTATCTGCGTAAGGGCGAGCAGCGCAAAAGCAGCGTGATTTGGGTCGAAGGCATAGATAAAGCTCAATGGCAGAAGCAGTTAATTAACCTCAAAATCACCGAAATTAACTCCCGCTAATCCTTTGAGTAAAAGCAGGAATTGGACGTTGATGTCCAATTCCATCTCTTCCTCTTAACACTATTGCCTTACTCGCTGTGATATAGGCTAGAATGCCAACATATCCGACACCGTTTATGCTGAGCCAGTCGCTAATGCCAAATCGCTACCCTACGTTATCTATAGCCATGCTTCTGGTGGGCTTAAGTGGACAAAGCCTTGCTGATACCGTGTTACTCAGAAATGGCGATAGAATCACTGGCGAAATTAAAAACTTTGACGAAGAACACTTAATCATCAAACCCAATTATTCCCCTAAAATAACCATCGAACGTAGTGCAATTAAAAGCTTTGAAACCACCCAAAATCATTATTGGAGCATTAATCGCACCCTGCATGATGTGAGCATTCAATACTCCGACCTCGATGGGTTTGTGCTGGTAAATAATCGACAAACTCCTATTAGTGATCTGGTGTTTTCTGACCGAAAAAGTGACTCTGAGTGGCGCTATAGTGGCAGTGTTGAAGCCGCAATTGATGTCACCAGTAACACTAAAAATACCCAAAAACTTCATGCCAAAGGCGATATTACCGCCGAAACCTTACAATGGCGCCATAACCTCAAAACTGAGGTTCGCTATGAAACCGAAGAGAAAACCACTAAACGCAATACGCTTGAAGCTCACTACAGCCTTGACTACCTCATCAGCGAGCATTGGTTATTACGTCAAGAAGATTATTTTCAAGAAGATAGACTCGACTTCCCCGTTCGCAATTATTACGCCGCGCTCGGACCGGGTTATCGATTTTGGGGAATAGGACGAGATAAACTGGACTTTGTTGTCACTTACAACCACTTTTGGTTAGATAGTCAAATATTTACCTATCAACTCAATGCTTGGGCAACCACAATTAACTATAAACAGTATTGGTTTGATGGCGTGCTGGAGACCTATGCCGATCTCCAAATCGCTTTCCCTGACACGCCAACCATTGACTATATTTCAGACTCAACAATAGGGCTTAAGTATCTGCTTACACAAGAGATTTACCTCTCGTTTAAGTATGATATTAATGAAACTCAAACACCTTGGCACACTACTCGTGATATCAAGTACAACCTTGGACTAGGTATTAATTTCTAATCCTCACTCCTGATACGCTAACCTGTGCGCCATAGGATGCCCATCATTCAATTGCAGTAAATCCCATAAATTGCCGTAGAGATCTTTAAACACGGCGACTGTGCCGTAGTCTTGTTCTTGCGGCTCGCGCACAAACTCCACGCCATCGGCGACCATACGGCGATAATCACGCCAAAAGTCATCGGTATTCAAGAATAAGAACACCCGCCCACCCGCCTGATTACCAATAAAATCGATCTGCTCTGGCTTAGAAGCCCGCGCTAACAAAATAGACGCGCCCTTAGAACCCGGTGGGGCAACGACGACCCAGCGCTTATCTTGCTCGGCTTGATAAGTGTCCTCGACTAATTCGAATTTTAATTTATTCACATAAAAATCAATCGCCTCGTCGTAATCTCTTACGACTAAGGCGATATGCACTAGAGCTTGTTTCATGGCAACCTTAAATCAATCCTATTTGGTCACCAGTTTACACGTCATTTCTGGCGCTTCGAAGCCCCAAACCACTTTCGCTTCGCCTTGATGTTCCCAAAGACTTTCATTGCGGCCTTGATACTTAGCACCACTGCCGCTGGGTTGTACAAACATCAATGAAGTACTATCACCATGTTCAGCAATTAGAGTCGCGGGTTCGGTTTTAAAATAAGTCACCACGACTTCATTAGCAGGATTGCCGTCACAGGCATAAAACACTGGGCCGGTCATATCGACTAAACGGTATTGCGCCTGCAGTTCGGCAATACGGGTTTGATAGCTAGCTTCAATACACGCGTGTTTATCCTCGCTCTTCCAACACTCATTACGGCCTTTCACCCAACCACGCTGCATCGCTTTTAAAGTCGGTGGCTGTTCATTTTTTGCTTTTTCAAGCGCTTGGCTGTAAACCTCAGCTAACTGATTATCGAGTTGGCTCAGTCCCGCATCCTTACAAACCATAGCTTCGATACTGCCCGCATTGACTTTTGCGCAGTCAAAGGAAGGCGCATCGGCCGCCATGGCGCCTGTACTTAACGAACTCACCATCACAACGGCGGCGCAATACCTAGTGAAGCCCAGTCGATTATTCAACATCTTATTGATTAACTTTACCATCTCAATTCCTTTATATTCTGTGGTTTACTTCAACGCTTGCCATAGCTAACCCTAGATCGGCTTAACCTAGCCTGACTCAAAGAGTCATGCCTTAAATTGCATTCAAAATAGTGTAAAAATCGTGATTAAATTCACCATTATCTCGACCCCACAAGCACTTCATTCTAGTGCTAACAATCAAACTCGGCGAGGAAAATGCAACGGCTTAGCAACCCGTGTCCACCAGCCTGTTCGGACACATTGCCGGACACTCTAGCGCCATCTCGGCAGTGATCGGCGGACACTTAAATAGCCATTAGATTGATAAGTAATATGAAATTTTTATGGCACAGATTCTGCTGTGGCAGGTTAATGCAACTCTGGCATAACCCGCCGATCCACACAGCCATACAAGGAAACACTATGAATACGCGCACTCAACTTATGGGCGGTCTGTTTATTCTCGCTCTGATCCCAACCGCCATTTGGGCGACTCAAACAAAGAGCCAAGCAACGAGCAACAGTGCCGATGAAGGTATATCTGTCTTCAGCCAATCAGTGCTCAGCCAAAGTCAGCCAGATTTTTCATGGATTTATGTTAAACAGGATGGCGAGATGACTATCGGTGCTGGCCACAGTGACGATTGGGAACAGCTGGAGCGCCAAGGTAATCCTTATCATGCCGATTATCTGTGGGTGAAAACCGCAGGAACGCCTTATGTCATCACAGATCCCGCCATAGTGGCGCAAATCAAAACCGCCATCATGCCTATGCAACAACAGGGAGAAAAAATGCAGGCAATAGGTGAACAGATGCAGCAAAAAGGCGATGCGATCAACAGCCAAACTCAGCAACTTTTACTCAATGTTGCGACCGATAAAGAAGATCCTAAGATACAGGCGGAGATCGACAACCTGAGCACATCAATGGACATGCTTGGTCAACAAATGAATGAGCTAAGCAAAGTTCATGAAAGCCTTTCCAATACCGCAGAGAAGCAAATTGTCAGCCTCGCTCAAGCAGCCATTAAAGCGGGCACAGCGATAAAGGCACCTTAACTGCCTTTGGAAAACAGCCAGCGCATTTGCCAACTGGCAAAAAGCCACAAGATCCTGACACAAGCTGCCTACGTCAGTTGCGCTTAATACTGATTTAACCGAATCACAAAACGGTTAATTTTGGCATTACGCGTGATAGTGGTTGAATTTTCGAGCGAAATTGACTATTTTCACGCCGCTTGTCACTTCATCACTAGGAAAAGGATCAACATGGAACAAGTTATTACCGCAACTGCAGGGAACGATAATCCGATTCAAATGACAGAAATTGTCTATTCGAAGGAAAAATCGCTGTTCACTCTGTTAGCGATTATCTCTGGGATCGTTTGGGCTGCATTGATCATAGGCACTTTGGGCATGGCCCTGCTCTATGTGTTGATGTTTTTCATTATTTATCTTTTCAGCCACTCCGCTTTTATCAGCTACCTAAAAGGTACGGCTGTCGAAATCAATGCAGAGCAATTCCCTGAATTACACAAACAATATTTAGCATGCTGCGATCGTTTAGAAATGAAAGAGCCACCACGGGCTTACTTGTTGGCCGCCGATGGCATGCTCAACGCGCTGGCAACCCGCTTCCTCGGCCGTAACTATATCGTGTTGTTTTCATCGATTGTGGATGCGCTTGAGTCCGATAAAGATGCACTTAACTTCTATATCGGCCACGAATTAGGCCATATTCGCCGCAATCATATTGGCAAAGCGCCCTTTTTAGTCTTCGCCACTTGGTTGCCGTTAGTGGGCGCAGCTTATTCTCGCGCCTGTGAATATACCTGCGATCTCCACGGGTTACGTTGCTGCAACAGCTTACGTTCTGCCACCAATGCCGTCGCCGTATTAGCCGCTGGCGTAGAGCAATGGAAACGTATGAATGTGGATCAATATATCCGCCAAGCTCGCGAATCGAGTGGTTTTTGGATGTCACTGCACGAGCTTAACGGCAGCTATCCTTGGCTGACTAAACGTATGGCAAGAGTCGACGCCAAAGCGCAGGGAACGGAATACACGCCGCCATCACGCAGTGCATGGGCATTTGTATTTAGCCTCTTTATGCCACGCATGGGCACTGCTGGCGGTGGACTCATTATTTTTGCTGCGATTATTGGTGTTGCCGCCGCAGTTGCGTTGCCAGCGTACAAGCAATATCAAGAAAAGATGACTGCAGCCACGAGTTATGAAGCCCCGGCCGCAACCGAAGCGACACCAGCAGCTATGACTGTGCCTGACGCAACACTCGCCATTGCCAGTATCGATCAGCAGCACCAAGCACTGACGCCGATCACCGACATCTTAGTTGGCTATTATCAAACCAACCAAGCATGGCCAACTGAATTAGATGCCCTAAAGCTGACGGACGAGCAGATTGCGACATTTAATCTGTACACAGATGGCATAGTCGGCTTTGTCGGAGGCGAAGCCCTCGGTGATTATCAAGGCTACGAAGTCTATCTATCGCCACAAGTTGATGAGCAAAGCAATATCACTTGGGTATGCAGCAGTAGCGACATTCCCGACGAATATCTGCCAATAGATTGCCAAGGCTAAGATCAAAAAGCGCTGCAAATGCAGCGCTTTTTAGTTGAGGACGAGTTAGCCCTTTTGAATCGTCATAGTCCAAGCAGCATCGCCCTTCTGGGCAAAGTGGGTCACCTCATGCCCGGCTTCAGCCGCCCAGCGGGGAATATTCTCAGTTGCTTGGCCACAATCGTAATCCAGTACCACTTTATCGCCAGTCTCAAGACTCGCAATTAAGCGTTGTAACTCAATTAAAGGAAAAGGGCATAGTTTACCCGTTGTGTCGAGATACTGTTCCATATACAGCTCCTTTATAAACGTTAAATCTGCGCAAGACGCATTGGCCTCAGTAGCGCAAAATAGTTAAAGCACCAACTGCCAAATAAAATAGCAGGGATAAATAGCCAGCCTTGCCACGACAAATAAGCCGTGCCAACGAGCGCATTACCAAGCATGCAACCTCCGGCAAGCCCGCTCCCCACACCCATCAACAGGCCACCAATAAACCCAAATAACACCACTTTATGACCTGGGTAGCGCCAGCGCTGCTCAGCACTGCCCCGAGCAGCGATAAAAGCGCCTACAAATAATCCCAAGAGAAAATATCCAGGCCAACTAAAGAACTTAGTGTTACCTGTGGTGACAAGATCCCATAACTGCGCACTCGGGCCACTGATCCCAACACTGCCTACACGACCACTTTCAAGACTTGCAGGCCATGCAAGTAGCGCCAGTAAACCAATCAGCAAAGCACTTACAAAGGGATGCCAGCGCGCTTCAAACAACCAATGAGCTAAACCCGTTTTACGGGGTGCCATCAGTGCAACCGGACGTTTGCGGCGTTTGAGATAACCCAATGCCAACCACAATGTGAGTAATACGAGGACAAGCACGATCACCCAAGGGGAAACGCCCAGAGTTTGATAGAGCGTTTGGTCCTCGAGTTGATGCTGTTTAAAAGGTTTAAGTAGACCTTTCACCTCATCAAGACGCACTAATTTACTGGCAGCAATAAAACCGAGAACGGCCATCACACTAGCAGCTAACCCTTCGGCAGCGCGGTAATAGGCACCAGTGGAGCAGCTTCCCGCTGCTGCCATACCCACACCAAACAATACACCACCGACTAAGGTTGCCAACCAAGGGAAATGCCCTTCTGGCAATTTAACCCAACCCCATTCGTAAAACAGGAACAGCCCTAGACTTTGGATGCTGATGGCAATCAAAATAGCGATCACCATGGTAAAGTCCCGTTGCAGATAGGTATCGCGGATCCCGCCCGCCATACAAAATCTCCCCCTTTGCATCACAAACCCCATGGCTAAGCCAATACCTAAGCCACTGAGAATAGTCAACATAGTCCTATCCTCAACGCTGGATCAAATAACGAATAGTCGGACCATTCTGCTCAATTTCCAGCACTTTATAACCATGATTTTTAGCGTCGAGGGGAATGTTGTTAATAGACTGCGGGCAGTCACTAATCACCTCGAGAATTTCACCGGGCTTTAACTTTGGCATAGCCTCAAGGGTAGCCACTGCGGGATAAGGGCAAGGTTCCCCCACCATATCGAGTTGATAATCTGGAATATATTGAGCCATTACGCCGCCTCCGCTAGCAATTGTTCATCACGCTTCGCCTTACGAGCAAAGAAACGTTTTTCCCACAGCAACATAGCGCCAAAGGAGAGCCCCAGCAGCACATAGGTCAGCAATAATCCGCCTTTATCGCCAAAGCTGGTCAGTAAATTAACTTTGTCCCAGTTGGTCGCTAATGGCTGAGCGATATCATCCCAGTAATACGCCAGTAAGGTTGAACCCAACACGTTACCTAAGCCCACCCACCAGAAATGCACTTGGCCTTCGACTGCACGATACATCCAACCCGTTTCACAACCACCAGCCAGTACAATACCAAAACCAAACAGTAAGCCGCCGATCACCGCATTAGGGCCAGCCCACATGATCTTAGGTGGCACACCCAGTTGCACATAGCTGTAAATACCTATCGCACTGACCGCCATGCCTAAGATAATCGCCTTCGCCATGTGAGTACGACCAGTGATCCACATATCGCGGAACGCTGAGGTAAAGCAGATTTGGGCCCGTTCGATTAATAAACCAAAACCAACACCACAGAGCATAGCAATGCCGAGTTTTGGCGCGTTGAACATAGTCAATAACCCCCAACCGACGATGCCTACAAACACCAACATACCGATACGGAAACGACGTCTAGCTTGGTTTTCGTCCTGCTTGATTGAAGTCGCTTTATTTACCTTTTTCAGTTTTATCGGAATACGGAACATCGGCAGCAAGGTAAATCTTGCACCAAAGTAAGAGCCTGCCGCAGTCGCCAAAGCAAAGAACCAAGCATGTAAAGAGAACTGCGGAATACCCGTGAAGAAGGCGGCAAGGTTACAACCCATAGCTAAACGGGCACCAAAGCCAGCAATAATGCCGCCGATCAGTGCCTGAGCAATACGGATACGGCTCTGTGGCATACGCAGTTTGACGTTATTGGCCCAAAGCGCAGCAGCAATACAACCACCAAACATACCGATAATCATCATGCCGTCGATACGATCTAGAGGAGAGCCCTGCAGACCTATCACTTTGAAATAACCCCAAGTTTCTGGTTCTGCACCTAAAAACTGCAGTAAATGACCACCCCAACGAGTGAATTCCCCAGTAACGGCCCAGAAGGTTCCGGTCAAACCAAAATAGTAAGTAGAAAGGATACCCGCAGCGATAACCGCTGGCATAGGCGCCCAAAAACGGACTAAATATTCTTGTTTAAATTGTTGCCATGTCATGTCATTACCCTAATGAACGAGACTATAAAAAATAAGCGCAATGCGCTTATAACCTGTGTGCCAGAGTGATTGAAGTCGTTCGACAACTTCAATCACAAGTGGCCTCACGCTTAAATGGCTTTAGCTAAGCTGACACACTGCTGCCCCAACAGGCGATAACCGTGGGTGTAAAGCGTTGCCCTGCCATTACGGCAAAAACCGATAAGCGTGATGTTGCTTTTCTCTGCTAATTCCAACGCCAGTGAAGTCACGGCGGACATAGCAAACAGAATTTGGATATTGGCACTGGCGGCCTTTTGCACCATTTCGAAACTGGCACGGCTGGTGAGCAATACGGCGACAGGACGCTGTGCCTGACACATTGAGAATCCGCCGATTAATTTATCCAGTGCAATGTGCCGACCAATGTCTTCAAAGGCGGCGATGATTTGTCCATCTTGATCTAAGCCCATGGCCGCATGCGTTGCACCCGTGAGCTTAAAATGTTGTTGATTATCTTTGACTTGTTCGAGGGCAAACTGCAGGTGATCGATATTAAATCTGGCGTCCGAATCTACGCGGATAACGGGTTTTACCGCCTCTTCCAACTGAGCCACACCGCAAAGACCACAGCCAGTTCGCCCCGCCATATTGCGCCGCTGCTGCTTGAGTTCCATAAAGCATCTTTGGGTAATTTCCACTTGAATAAGCACGCCTTCTGGAGTGAATTCGAGATCCACGCCTTTAATTTCATTCACATGGGAAACAATCCGCTCCGACAAGGTAAAGCCAATGGCAAACTCTTCGAGGTTTTCGGGGCTGGCTAACATCACAGTGTGGGAAATGCCGTTGTAGACCAGCGCCACACGCACCTCGTTGGCGACATAATCGGTCAAATCCGATGCCTGTCCCAGCTCTAACAGGACTACGTTTCTCTCTGTAACCACAGCGTGTGAATGATATTCCATAGCGCCCTCTAAAAACTACAAAACCAAATAAAAACAAATAGTTTGATAACAATTTAAGACTTGTATCACAAACCCATAAACTAAATAAGAATCGCCTTGAATCATCTTTACGCATTTTCTACTATCGAGTTGTCTTCTATTGGAAGAACGTCGTCTCCGGTGAGGCGTCCGGATTTCAAATCCGGGTAGGGCTGCCAGCAGTCCTGGGTAGGTTCGACTCCTATGTTCTTCCGCCAATTCTCATTGGAATAAAACAACTCCCCATCCCGGATCTCCCGACTGTTACTGCGATATTTCCTACGAGTAAAACCACTCCGGTCAAAAAACTCCAACAGCTGAATACTGACCTTGCGGCCAAGGCCTATTAAGTCTTTAAATTCAGCAGTTTCGAGCTTGCCGTGTTCGGCGACGTGAGTACGCACTAAGCTGGCGTAATAGCAAAGTTGTTCACTGAGTAAATACCTGTCTTTCACCACTGCAGTAATAAACCCCTGTTGCACCAGCTGGAAACACAGCAGCCTTAATTTGGCAGGTTCCAGCTCAAGGTATTCGCCCATTTCGGTGACCCACACGGGGGCGGTTTGCTCTGCAAGCCAAGGCGCAAGTGCCTGCCAACAGTGCTGCGCCTCAGCATCGAGCACTATTCTGTGCTCGGCCAATTGCAATAGAGCGCCACGCAATACCATGCGCTCCTCTTGGCACAGCGAATCGAGCACTTTATTGGCTAATTCGGGCGGCAAAGCGCTATGGCTCATGCGTTGCAGGCGATTACGCCCCAGTCCAAGTTGGTCGGGATGTTGTTGATGGAACTCGCTCAGTAAAGTAATAAACTGTTGTTTTTCTTGCTCAAGTAAACGTGTGGCCACGGCAAACTCGCCAAGACGGACTAAACCCGCTTGGGCTAACAGCATTGCCAGCCCTTCGTCGGTTAATTGCCAACGCCACGCGATTTCATCAAGCTCTAGCGCCTGAGTTTGGCCGAGTAAAGCCACCACATGGGCAGGATTATCCAAGCGCGCTAATTGCTGTAATCTCTCGACTCGCTCAGGCGTGCGCTTCTTACGATTAGGGACTTTAAGCGCCAACACTCGCCCTGCACCTAAAGTCTGTTTACCGCCAATGTGGCGCAGGACGATACGGTCGTCTTGACATAAAAGTAGCGGCTTTTCGAGTACCAACTCCGCTAGATAAAAACCTTCAGCATTAGCTTCATTTAACAGCGAAACTCGCCCTAAAGTATGATCAGCGCCATGGTGACAGTGGACATTTTGCCAATGCACCAAGGGCTCAATACCTAATAAATCGAAGACTCGAATATGCACCACAGGGCGGCTACAGAGCTCAGCTTGAGGCAAGCTGCTCAACCAATCGCCGCGCTCGGGCGACCTATGGTTATCAACTCCGGTTAAATTGAGTGCTACACGTGTCCCCGTGATGGCCCTTTGGGCTTCTTGTCCCTGACAATGGATGCCTCGTACTCTCAACTTGGCCTTTTGCCCTGAGCTAAAAAGACTATCACCCACGCACACATTGCCGCTGATCACTGTGCCCGTAACCACACAACCTGCGCCCTTCACACTAAAGGCGCGATCGAGCGTCATCCTAAAACTGCTGGCATCCTCAGCCCGCTTAGACTCCTGCTCAGCTAAATCAAGAATATGCGCCTTCAGCGCGGCCACACCATTGGATGCTAAGTCGGCAGTTTCACTTGCCGACACCTGAAAAACACCACTGGCCTCAATGCCATACTCGGCCAGCAAAGTTAAGCCATCGGCGACAAGCTGCTCAGCCATATCACTATCAACCAGATCCCGCTTAGTCAGCACTAAGGTCAAACTGTGAAGCGGTAAGAGCGCTAGGATTTGCAGATGTTCGCGGGTTTGAGGCATAACGCCATCATCACAGGCCAGCACGAGTAAGGCATGGCGAGCATGACTCACGCCCACCAGCATGTTGTTGATAAATTTTTCATGCCCAGGCACATCAATAAAAGCAAGCCGCGAACCATCTCGAAGTGGCATAAACGCATAGCCAAGATCGATCGTCATACCACGGCGTTTTTCCTCCGGCAGACGATCGGTATTCATCCCTGTTAAAGCGCGAATAAGCGTACTCTTGCCATGATCGACATGACCCGCAGTTACAATGATCACAACTGCATACCTAAGGTGCTCAGCTCGGCGAGTAACTCGGCTTCGCTATCAAGACCGCGTAAATCCAATCTGAGTTGATCGTTACTCATGCGACCTATGATAGGGCGTGCCGCCTGCTTAAATTGTTGTTCTAACAAACTTAAACTACCGCCATCGAGTGCGGTAAAACACAGCGCCACTGAGGGTAAAAAAGTATCGGGCTGCGAGCCACTGCCGACCTGTGTTTGGCACTCAACTAATTCAATGCGATAACAAGGTTCAAAGTGAGCTGCCAAAGCATGCTGTAAGCGACGACCAATCTGCCATAACGTCTCTTGGCTACGGGCAAATTTCGCCATAATGGGCAGCTCAGTGTCTAAGGTTTCAGGGTTAAGATAGTGGATTAATGTTGCCTCTAACGCCGCCAAAATCAGCTTATCGCAACGTAGGGCACGCTTGAGTGGATGACTCTGTAACTGCTTAATCAGCGACTGTTTACCGACAATTAAACCCGACTGAGGTCCACCCAATAGTTTGTCGCCAGAAAAACTCACTAAATCGACACCATCGGCCAGCATGGCTTGAGGCGTAGGTTCTTGTTTTAGCCCAAAGCGGCGCAGGTCCGTCAGTGAGCCACTACCAAGATCCGAAATGAGTGATATGCCACGCTCACGGCATAACTGACCCAGCCTTGCCTCCTCCACTGCGGCAGTAAAGCCACTGATATGATAATTACTGGTGTGGACCTTCATTATCGCAGCGGTATTTTCAGTAATCGCCTGCTCATAATCCTTAAGATGTGTCCGATTGGTGCTGCCGACCTCGACTAAGGTGCAGCCCGCCTGACGCATAATGTCAGGGATACGAAATGCGCCGCCAATTTCCACCAGCTCACCACGGGAGACAATCACCTCTTTCCCCGCAGCCACAGCTGACAGCATCAACAAAACCGCAGCAGCATTGTTATTCACGACACAACAAGCCTCGGCACCCGTTAAGCGCTGGATTAAAGCACTGATTGCATTATCCCTGTGACCACGTTCACCTGCCGCAAGCTCAAACTCCAGCGGTGTGGGGTAGCGCATAACAGAAGTCACGGCTCGAATCGCCGCTTCTGACTGCTGCGCTCGGCCAAGGTTGGTATGCAGTATGGTGCCAGTAAGATTCCACACAGGTATTAAGCTGTGGCTGTAATCTTTAGACAGTTGATCAACCAAACATCCGTGCAATTGCGCAAGCTCGCCACACCATGTCGGCAACCGGCGCTCACTGCCGATTAAGCTACGCGCCGCCTTTAACTGGCTATCCAGCGCCGCCTTTACTGCCACTTTGCCGTAAGACTGCTGCAATACAACAAAGCTAGGCTCCGCCAGTAAGCTGTCCATTGAGGGCAAAGCGCGGTACAAGGCTTGTGGCGTTTCGGGTGCTTGGGTCATCATCTGTGTCATCTTGTTTAAGTTATTGCCATCTGTTGGATAAAAAGCAGGAAGGGATCAGCAACCCGACTCCCTCCTGCATTGACTTAAGCTATTTGGCTTACGTGATTTCGTGGGCCATTAGCAGTGGGTTCAATGTTGTCGCCCCGAAGCCTTTGACATTTAGTTCACTGTCTAACATCAAGGTTGCGAGATCGTCAGCCACCACATCCATAGAAGGTGACATTTCAACAAACATCATCTTGGTGTAGCCATGACATTCATCGCAGCTTTCGATCCGCACTTGAGCCTGAGCATCATCTAGCGACCAAATCGTCATCTCTTTGTCCTGACCGCAACTGGTGCAATGGGCGCGAATGTAATGCCACTCGCTTTCACACAAACTGCAATGCAGATAGCGCAAACCAGCGCGGGGCTGATCGACAATCACGCTCGCCACGGGATGACATCCACATACGGGGCACATACTCTGTTGCGCCACCTTACGTTGATCCATCCGCTTGATGACCATAGGTGCCCAATGCGACCAATAAACGCCCATCGCCGCCCAGATGAATAAACTAAAATGGGCTGGCACTTCACTGACATGTCCTTGGCGCAGTGAACGCCCCCACGAACTCAGCTGCTCGGGAGATTGCTGCATCAGCAAACGCACTACCCGAGCAATGGATTCATCCACTTGCGGCAACAAATCACTTAACAGTTGCTGTAGCAGTCCTTGCCAATAGCTATCTGCCTCTGAGCCCAACAGAGAAAGCGGAGTCGCCTCATCTTTCCCCCAAGCGAGAAGCTGACCGAAGTCAGCCTCCTCCGCCAATTTGGCCTGTATAGAGACCAGACGGCGGCACAGCTCAAAGTAGTCAGCCAGCGGCGAGTCCTTGGCCAATGACAGCAAACGATGCGCCCTTCTGTGATACACAACGTGGGGATCTGCCGCTTTTAACGGTTTAAGTTCCAGCGGCGATTCGCTGCCGGGGACCAGAGGTATCTCGGCTGTATGACTCATTATTTTTTCTCCACGTCCGAATGTTCATCCAACATCACAGGGTGATGCTTACGGCACCAAGCCTTAGAGACTTTGCCGTAAAGCATGCCCGTTACCGACCCTTCCACCCACGTCGCCATCCAGAAATGCACCATCACAAAAATCAACATGATGAGCGCACAAATGGCGTGCAACAAAATGGCCCAACCCACTACTGTGGCGGAGAAATAGGGCGCAAAATAAGGCTGCCACATGATGATACCCGTCACGGTTAAAGTGACAGACGTCAGCACGAAGGCGCGAAACAATACCTTTTGCCCTGGGTTGTAATGGCCGATAGGCGGGATTTTCTCCTCGTTCTCGAACATCACATCCTTAATGGCGAGCATCCAAGCGAGGTCGTGCTTTTCCCATTTGTTGTGTTTGTAGTAACGCACCAACATCAACATCAAAGGTAAGCACATCATCAAGCCCGCAATGGGATGAATAAACTTCGCCAATTGCGGTGTGCCCGCTATCGCCCCAAGCCATTGAAACGACGGATAGAAGAAGGAAAAACCAGTGAGAAATGTCACTAGGCCAACCGCCACAATGAACCAATGACAGATGCGATCGAACAGCTTGTGACGCACTATCATTTCTTGCTTATCATGCTTGCTCATTTGTCGGCCCCCTCTTCCTGCTTAGCCTCTTCCTCTGGCGGTTGATAACCCGGTTGGTCTTCTTCGACTATGTTGCGACCGACGGTGATCTTATGCAGACAAGCGACGGCGGCAGTGGCAAGAATGCCCATAGTGCCTAAAGGTTTGACCCAGTCCTGCCACAGAGTGAGTGACAGTGGGATCTGCGGGTTATCAGGCATGTTGTAGCTTTCTGGCTGATTGATATCGTGTAATATCATCATCATACCCGTACCACCTACGCCCTCAGGGTTATAAAGTCCTGCCTTAGCAAAGCCCCTTTCCTTCAGTTCTTCGACCCGTTTTTGCGAGTAAAACAACATGTCCTCACGGGTGCCAAAACGCAGCGCCCCTGTGGTACAGGACTTAACACAGGAAGGTTCCAATCCCACGGCTAAACGGTCAGAGCACATAGTGCACTTGTAGGCCTTGTTATCCTTGGGATCGATTTTGGGCACATCGAAGGGACAAGCACTGGCGCAATAACCGCAGCCGATACACTTGTCCGAATCGAAGTCCACCACACCATTGGCGTGCTGGATAATCGCGCCCGAGGTCGAACAGGCAGTTAAGCAGGCAGGGTCGGCACAGTGCATACAGGCCGAGTGGGTAAATTGCCAACGCAGCTTGTTGCTTTCCATCACCTCATGGAATTCCATCAGGGTCCAACATTGGCCCGATAGCGACATAGGGTTTTGGTAACTACCTTGGAACGTGCCCACTTCTTCCCGTAAATCATTCCACTCAGAACACGCCACTTGGCAGGCTTTACAACCATTACACTTAGTGGTGTCGAACAGCTTGGCGACCTTTTCTGACGAATTACGCCCCTTTGCCGCAGGCGTCACCGCTGAAGTACCGGAGCGGCGGATAATGTCTTGTGATGCCATAATCAGAGCCCCTTCGCTTTAGTGATGTTAACCAAAAATGCTTTGAACTCAGGCACCTGTGTATTTGCATCCCCCACTTCCGTGGTGAGCACGTTACAGGAGTAACTCTTACGAGTGAGCGCATTATGGCTGCCATGACGGGGTAACCCGACGGTATGAACTAACTGACCATTCACCTTTAACGGCTGCAGACGTTTAGTCACTAAGGCTTTGGTTTCAATGCTGCCACGTTTAGAGCTGACAGTGACCCAATCCCCATTGGCGATACCTTTTTCTGCCGCCAACATTTCATCGATTTCGACGAAGGTTTCCGGCATAGAAATCGCTGCCAAACGGGCATGAGTAGACCAAAAATTAAAGTGTTCAGTTACACAATAAGTGGTTGCCACATAAGGGAAGTCTTTATGGGAACCTAAGGTTTCCTTCACGCCCGGTAGCATACGTACCGCAGGGTTACTGGTGACCTTGTGTAGCGGGTTCACCCCAATAGGCGACTCCATAGGCTCGTAGTGCTCAGGGAACGGACCTTCGGCCAACAACTTAAGGGCAAAGAAGCGACCCACACCTTCAGGTTGCATGATGAAGGGACCTGCGGATTCCTGTGGTGTTAACTTCATATTGAAGTCGCCCACATCGATACCATGCCACTTACCATCAACCCACTCGACGATAGTACGTTTGGGATCCCATGGTTTGCCGTTGATATCGCAAGAAGCGCGGTTATACAGCACACGACGGTTGGCTGGCCACGCGAATGCCCAGCCCGGAGTGACACCTTTACCCGAAGGATCATGGTTGTCGCGGCGAGCCATCAAGTTGCCCTCTTCGGTCCAAGAACCCGCATAAATCCAGCAGGCGCTAGCAGTACTACCATCAGCTTTGAGTTCAGAGAAGCTACTGAGCTGACGCTGAGTCACGAGATCCTTACCGTTAAGCTCGCGAGCAACTTCTTCGGCATGCGGCGAGTAAGGATTGTGGTAATCCCAACTTATCGCTTGCACTGGCTCAGGCAATTTACCGCCCTCTTGTTTGTACAGTTCACGCATGGCCATTAAGACACCGGAGAGGATCTCAGCATCTGGCTTGGCTTCACCCGGCGGGTTAGCACCCTTCCAATGCCACTGCATCCAACGTCCAGAGTTGACGATGGAACCTTCTTCTTCGGCAAAACACGTCGTCGGTAAGCGGAACACTTCCGTCATGATTTCAGCGGGATTCACCTCGTTGAAGCCATCGGCATTTTGCCAGAAGGTTGCGGTTTCCGTTGCCAAGGCATCCAGCACCACCATGTACTTAAGATTACTCAGAGCTTTGAGTACCTTATTGCGGTTCGGCATAGAGTTAATGGCGTTAACCCCTTGGATAATGTAGCCATTCACTTCACCGTGGAAAGCCATGTCTAAGTGCTTAGTAAAGTCGTACTGTTTATCCCACTTAGGCACCCAGTCATAACCAAAGTCATTTTCAACCGTGGCGTTATCGCCCCAAAAGCTCTTCATTTGCGAAATAAAGAATTTAGGGTAATTCTGCCAATAGTTGGTTTGACCTGGACGCAAGGCGACAGGCGTGTAACGATCGAGATAGGTCTTAAGATCAGTGTCTTTTTCACTCGGTAACTTCAAGTAACCAGGCAAGCTTTGGCACAATAAACCCATATCGGTCGCGCCTTGCACGTTAGAGTGACCACGCAGTGCGTTAACGCCACCGCCCAACACCCCAATGTTACCCAGCAGCAACTGCACCATAGCCATAGAGCGAATGTTCTGCGCCCCTTTAGTATGGTGAGTCCAACCTAAGGCATACATAAAAGTGGCGGCTCTATCGTGGGTATGAGTGCTGCCAATTTGCTGGCAAACCATCTCATAGTCCGGAATCGGCGTACCGGTAATATTGCTTACTGTTTCAAAGTCATAGCGATCTACATGTTGCTTCATTAAGTTCCACACGCAGCGTGGATGCTCGAAGCTAGGATCGACTTTCGCGTAACCCTGTTCGTCTAACTCGTAGTACCAAGACTCTTTATCGTAGCTATCTGTTTCTTCATCGAAACCACTGAACAGACCTTCACTAAAAGAGAAGTCTTCGCGCACTATGTAACTGGCATTGGTATAAGCCTTCACATAGTCGTAGTTCACTTGTTTGGTTTCAATAAGATAGCGGATCACCCCGAGCAGGAAGGCGATATCTGTGCCCGAACGGATCGGCGCATAATAATCGGCCACAGCGGCGCTACGGGTGAAGCGAGGATCGACCACCAAAAGTTTAGCGTTGTTATGATGCATCGCTTCTGTAACCCAGCCGAATCCGACAGGGTGAGCCTCTGCAGCATTACCGCCCATGATAATGATCAAATTAGAATTTTTAATATCGATCCAGTGGTTGGTCATGGCACCACGTCCAAATGTCGGAGCAAGACTTGCTACCGTTGGAGAGTGTCAGTTACGCGCAATAGTATCGATTGCAACTAGGCCCAGTGCCCGTGCAAATTTCTGGGTGATATAGCCGCCTTCGTTCGGCATCGCCGACGAGGTCATCATCCCAGTGCTAAGCCAACGGTTAACCGTCGTCCCGGCAGAATTCTTTTCAATTAAGTTAGCATCACGATCATCTTTCATCAGGCGGGCGATGCGTTGGTAAGCTTCGCTCCAGCTGATACGTGTCCATTCATTGCTGCCTGGTGCACGGTACTCTGGATATTTAAGACGATTGGGACTATTTACATAATCCACTAAACCAGCGCCTTTAGGACACAAGGCCCCACGGTTAACTGGATGGTCTGCATCCCCTTCGATATGGAAAATACTCTGTTCGGCGTTCTTGCCATTACTTCCTTTGCTGTACATCAGCAATCCGCAACCCACTGAGCAATAGCAGCAGTTATTGCGGGTTTCTTTCGCGCTAATGAGTTTGAATTCCCGAACGGCCGCATAGGCCTTTTCGGACATCAATCCCAACGCAGAAATTGCTGAGGTGGCAGCTCCGGCAGCACACAGTCTAAAAAACTGGCGTCTGTTCATTGCGTCCTCTCACACTCTTGTCGTTATGAGTCTAGTGGTTGCTGTGGTGAAAATTGCAACCGATCGAGTGGGCCCACTTAAAGACCACACTTAATTTAAGATTATCCTTAAAGAGGAAATAGATAACAAATAATGACATGAGATCGAGATCGCAAATAACCAATCACAAAACTTAAATCCAAATAAATAAATAATATTGAAATTAAAAACTTTAAATAATGTAAAAAACACTTAATTAAAGAGTTAAAACCCAATAATACCAAAAGGACAATTTGTCTAACAATGCAGGCCCATATTGTCCCACAACCTAGCCATATGGTTATTAAAAATAGTTTTATATATTAAAATGTGTATAACGATGACGGATAAAAACACAAAAGTGACGGTTTATTGAGGGGTAAGTAGCCACTGAATTTGACAATGTAAAGATCAGCGCAAAAAGTGCAGAGTCTGCGGTGTTAAACACACCAAAAGGGCAAAGATGAGGATCGAGCTAAAAAGGGGAAACACTCAAGAAAAGGCATAAGCAATCCACTTATGCCTGCATTTAGTTTTATTTCAGCAGTTATGTTTAGCAAGTTGGGGAGTGAATCCTGAGTATTTCAGCAAAAGCGCCCCAATACACCCAACTCAACCGAGTCAACATCGGCTTAGTCGTTTACTCACTAGGAGCTAAAGCGCTTAAAAGCTCGCTAGCGTTCCTGCTGGCAGATAAGCGTTAAAACTCGCTGTATATAACAGGTCTGTCGCGGCTTCGATATCTGGTGCGAAGTACCTGTCTTTATCGTAATAGGCGACGACTTCACGCAATTCGGCTTTGGCCTTAGCCACCGCAGTACTTGGGGCTAAAGGTGCGCGAAAATCTAAACCCTGCGCCGCCGCTAACAATTCAATCGCCAATACGCCACGGGTGTTTTCACTCATATCGCGCAAACGGCGCGCCGCAAAAGTCGCCATAGAGACGTGATCTTCTTGGTTAGCAGATGTCGGTAAACTGTCTACCGATGCTGGATGGGCGTAGGTTTTATTCTCAGACGCCAAAGCTGCCGCTGTTACTTGAGCGATCATAAAGCCTGAGTTCACGCCGCCGTTTTTCACCAGGAAAGGCGGCAGTTTCGACAGGCTAGAATCGATTAACAGTGCGATACGACGCTCAGCAATAGAACCCAGCTCGGCAATCGCAATCGCCAGATTATCCGCTGCCATAGCCACAGGTTCAGCGTGGAAGTTACCGCCTGAAATGATATCGCCCGTGTCTTGGAACACCAGTGGGTTATCGGTTACGCCGTTGGCTTCAGTGCCTAACACATCGGCCGCATGGCGAATTTGGGTTAAACAAGCACCCAACACCTGTGGCTGACAGCGCAGTGAGTAAGGATCTTGCACCTTTTCACAGTTTGCGTGACTTAAGCTTATCTCAGACTCTTCACCCAGTAGATGACGGAACACCATGGCCGCATCGATTTGACCTTTCTGACCACGCGCCGCATGGATACGAGGATCAAACGGGCTACGGCTGCCCATAGCCGCTTCGACGCTCATGGCGCCGATCACTGAACTTGCAGCAAACAAGTCTTCGGCGTGGAACAAGCCTTCCAGCGCTAGCGCAGTCGAGGCTTGCGTGCCGTTAAGCAAAGCGAGCCCTTCTTTAGCCGCTAAATCGATTGGCTTGAGGCCGGCGATTTCTAAACCTTCGGCGGCGGAAATTAACTCGCCTCGATAGCTCATTTCGCCTTCACCCAGCATAGGCAAACACATGTGCGCCAGTGGCGCTAAGTCACCCGAGGCGCCGACTGAACCTTTTTCAGGCACGCAGGGATAAACTTCGGCGTTCACTAAGCTGATTAAGAAGTTAATCACTTCTAAACGAATGCCTGAAAAACCACGGCTTAATGAGTTGATTTTTAACACCATCATCAAGCGCACTGTGGCATCTTGCATGTATTGACCTGTACCAGCAGCGTGCGACAACACGATTGAGCGTTGCAGCAATTGCAGATCTTCGGGCGCTATCTTGGTATTGGCCAACAAGCCAAAACCTGTGTTGATGCCGTAAACGGTACGGCCTTCATCCAACACTTTTTGCACGATTTGCGCGCTGGTGTTGATGTCAGTAATGGCCTCTGGCGCGAGTTCGAGTGTCAGCTTATGGCGGCTGATTTCGCGTAATTGCGCTAGGCTCAAGCTACCCGGCGTTAACACTAAGTGATTCACAGATTTCATATTTTTAGCTCCAAGCTTTTAGTTATTATTGTTATTTTAAGAAGTTAGCATCGGCTACTCTTGCATAGGTAAGTCGAGGCCTTGCTCTTTGGCGCAGTTTTTCGCAATCTCGTAGCCCGCATCGGCATGGCGCATCACGCCTGTCGCTGGGTCATTCCACAGCACACGGCCAACACGTTTTGCCGCCGCATCAGTACCGTCACACACAATGACCACACCCGAATGTTGGCTAAAGCCCATGCCGACGCCGCCGCCGTGGTGTAATGACACCCAAGTTGCGCCACTAGCCGTATTGAGTAGTGCATTCAATAATGGCCAATCGGATACCGCATCTGAGCCATCCAGCATAGATTCGGTTTCGCGGTTCGGGCTGGCCACTGAGCCAGAATCTAAGTGGTCGCGACCAATTACCACGGGCGCCGACAACTCACCATTTTTGACCATTTCGTTAAAAGCTAACGCTAAACGAGCGCGATCTTTCAAGCCGACCCAGCAGATACGCGCAGGCAGACCTTGGAAGGCGATACGCTCGCGTGCCATGTCTAACCAGTTGTGCAGGTGTGGATTATCTGGGATCAGTTCTTTGACTTTAGCGTCGGTTTTGTAGATATCTTCAGGATCGCCAGATAACGCCACCCAGCGGAACGGGCCAATGCCTTCACAGAACAGCGGACGAATGTATGCAGGCACAAAGCCAGGGAAATCAAAGGCGTTTTCAACGCCCATTTCAAACGCCATTTGGCGAATGTTGTTACCGTAATCAAGTGTGGCTGCGCCGGCAGCTTGCAGGTCGAGCATGGCTTGTACTTGCACCGCCATCGAGGCTTTCGCCGCTTTCACTACGCCCGCTTCATCGGTTTTACGCATGTCGGCGGCCTGTGCCATAGTCCAACCCTGTGGCAAATAGCCATTTAGCGGGTCGTGGGCCGAGGTTTGGTCGGTTACCACATCTGGTGTAACGCCGCGCTTAACCAGTTCGGCAAACACATCGGCGGCATTCGCTAATAAGCCCACAGATACTGGCTTGCCAGCTTGGTTCGCTTCTTCAATCATGGTTAATGCTTCATCGAGCGAAGTAGCTTTCTTGTCAACATAGCGGGTGCGCAAACGGAAATCGATGCGGGTCTCGTCGACTTCACAGGCTAACACAGAGAAGCCCGCCATAGTGCCCGCCAGCGTTTGCGCGCCGCCCATGCCGCCTAACCCGCCAGTGAGGATCCATTTACCTTTGGAGATACCCTCAAAGTGCTGTTTCGCTACAGACACAAAGGTCTCGTAGGTACCTTGAACTATGCCTTGAGTGCCTATGTAGATCCAAGAACCCGCCGTCATCTGGCCATACATGGCCAAACCTAACTTATCTAACTCGTTGAAATGCTCCCAGTTCGCCCAATGTGGTACTAGGTTTGAGTTAGCGATTAACACGCGCGGCGCATCGGCGTGGGTGCGAAATACGCCCACAGGTTTGCCCGATTGCACTAATAAGGTTTCGTCATCTTCGAGGCGTTGTAAGACTTCGATGATTTTGTCGTAGCAATCCCAATCGCGGGCGGCGCGGCCAATACCACCATAGACGACTAAGTCTTCTGGGCGCTCGGCGACATCTGGATGTAAGTTGTTCATTAACATACGCATTGGCGCTTCTGTGAGCCAACTCTTACAGCTTAATTGTGTGCCATGCGGTGCAATAATACGGCGGCTTGGGTCGTGGCGCTTATCCATTGAATTTTCCTCTTTCAACCTGTGGTGCTAACTCGTATTCGCTAAGTCGCTAATACGGGTTAGCACTATTGTTTTTATTGTGTTTTTATCTTTTAACTTATAAAGGTACAGCTATTAGAGTGACTGATTTACATCTGTTAATCACGCCACTGGCGTTACTTGCTAAAGGTTAAGTGGCCGCCGAGTTTAAAGCGGCTACCTGGATGAACTAATTTTGCGAAACTCACGACGCCTTGGCGTGACCAAGTGCGGCGTAAAATCTGTAAACAGGGCTCAGTGGCGGGGATTTCAAGCCTTTGCTGTAATTCGGCGCTGGCGATAATCGCTTCAATCGTGTGATGCGCCTCGGTCAGCGGTGCCACTTGGGACAAATATTCGTGGGGTGTCTGCAAGGTAAAATCCTGCAATAAATAGTCGGGCACCAACTCGGGGTTCACGAAACGCTCTTCGACTTGCAGCGGTAAACCTTGCTCGCAATGCACTAAGATCGAATGAAATACCTTTGCACCGCGCTCAAGCCCAAGGGAAATTGCGATACTCGTACTCGCAGCGACTTGTTCTAACACCCATTGCTGCACGCTATAGCCGTGGCCGCGGTCTTTTATCTCATCGGCAATATTGCGGATCGCCAACATAGACGACTGGGATTTACACCCTGCGACGAAGGTACCTAGCCCTTGAGAACGCTCAAGCACACCGCTATCCGTCAGCTCGGTTAGCGCACGTCGCGCCGTCATTCGGCTGCAGGTAAACAAATCGGCAAGCTGATTCTCAGAAGGCACGCGGGCGCTTCCTTCCCACTCGCCAGATTCGATAGAGGAAATAATGTATTGCTTAATTTCTGCAAACTTAGGAATAGCCAAAACACTTCCTCTTAAATTCAGCTTCTTGTTCCTGTGCCCTTGCGAAAGTCATGCTTGCTAAAGTGGCACTGACGCAGGCGACAAAGACACGGGTCTGTAATGCCACTTTCAAACGTTCAAAATTGCGGCTACAATCCTAGCTTGTATATACAAGTAAATACAAGCCAGCTCACATAAATTTAATAAACCGTTAATCACTTGGTTAACATCTGCCAGCACAGCGAGGGGAATACATGTCTTGGGATCAAGTTTGGATAGACGTTAACTTAGCCACAATGGACCCTTCCATATCAGCACCTTATGGTGCAATCACCAATGCGGCCATCGCAGTAAAAGATGGTAAAATTGCTTGGCTTGGCCCCCGCAGCGAACTGCCTGCCTTCGATGTGTTGTCCATTCCCGTTTACAGAGGCAAAGGCGGCTGGATCACTCCAGGATTGATTGATGCCCACACCCACTTAATCTTTGCCGGTAATCGCGCCAATGAATTTGAGTTACGCCTACAGGGCGCGAGTTACGAAGAAATTGCCCGCTCAGGTGGCGGCATTATTTCAACCGTTAAAGCCTGCCGCGAGGCGGATGAAGCAGAATTATTTGAACTGGGTCGCCAGCGCCTAAACGCGCTCGCCAAAGAAGGAGTAACTACGGTTGAGATCAAATCAGGTTACGGCTTAGATACTGAAACTGAATTGAAAATCCTCCGTGTCGCCCGCGAACTCGGCAAACATCACCACGTAGATGTAAAGACCACATTCCTTGGCGCCCATGCGATTCCGCCTGAGTATAAAGACAACAGCGACGGCTATGTCGACCTAATTATCAATAAGATGCTGCCCGCAGTGATCGCTGAGAACCTTGCCGATGCGGTGGATGTGTTCTGCGAGAATATCGCCTTTAATCTTGAGCAAACCGAACGGGTACTCAGTGCAGCCAAAGCGGCGGGCTTAGAGATTAAACTCCACGCCGAGCAGCTAACCAATATGGGCGGCAGCGCACTGGCCGCACGTCTTGGCGCTAAGTCTGTAGATCATATCGAATATTTAGATGAGGCAGGCGTAAAAGCCTTAAGTGAAAGTGGCACCTGCGCCGTACTGCTGCCGGGCGCGTTTTACTTTTTGCGGGAAACCCAAAAACCACCTATCGATTTACTGCGCCAATACGACGTACCTATGGTGCTCGCCAGCGACTTTAATCCTGGTTCATCCCCGATTTGCTCAACCCTGTTGATGCTGAATATGGGCTGTACCTTGTTCCGCTTAACACCAGAGGAAGCCTTAAAAGGCCTCACCTTAAATGCCGCCAAAGCACTCGGGATTGAAGATAACGTCGGCAGTTTAGTCGTTGGCAAACAGGCTGATTTCTGTCTGTGGGATATCGCCACTCCAGCACAATTAGCCTATTCCTACGGCGTCAATCCCTGCAAAGATGTAGTGAAGAATGGCAAGTTAGTACACCAATAGAATGCGCGTACTCGCCACAAATGTGGCATAAGTAGCAAATAAAATAAGGTCGCAAAATCAAACTTGGCGACCTTATCTTTTTTTAATAGCTCGGTTTGTTTAAAAACAAGATTTAAGCTTTAGCACTGGCACCATTTTCTAACTGCTCATCTTCTTGTTTTACCAACTTATGCTCACCTTCGTTACAACCGATTTTCCAATAGCTCGAGGTATAAAAATGACTCTTAGGCAATGAATGCGCTTGCTTAAAATGCCTTCTTAACGCGCGCATGCTATTAAATTCACATGCAATCCACACGGCTGGCTCGCCAGTAAGCCAAGGTAATTGGGCAATTCGCTCGACCAAAGGACGGCCTTCGGGATCGGCCTCAGGATTGATCACCCAATGCAGCTCAACATTTTCGGGATGCACTAAAGTCTGAATGTCAGCTTCGCTTAGCACTTCAATCACAGCGTAACCCATTGCATTGTTTGGCAATTGTGCCAAGTTCACACTGATGGCGGGCAAGGCGGTCATATCACCTGCGAGTAAAAACCAATCTGCCTCAAGGTTAATCAGTTTTTTAAGCCCAGGTCCGCCGATTTGAATAATATCGCCCACCTGCGCCGTTTTCGCCCAACTCGATGCGGGGCCGTCGGTATCGTGCAGTACAAAATCCACATCAATTTCATCATCGCGTTGCTGGCGAATGGTGTAGGTTCGCATCAGGGGACGTTCACCCGCCTGTGGGAATAATAACTTGATATAGGCACTCTCTTGATCAATAGGAAAACCAGCGAATCCCGCACCGCCTAAGGTCATGCGTAACATATGCGGAGTGATATAAGTCGAGCGGATCACTTCTAGCTCGCGTGGTGCAGGTTTATTCATTATGATTTTCTCCTATGGCGTTTTCTGCCGTTAAGCGCAACTCAATGGCTCCTTTGCCAGCCATGTCTTTTGGCTGACTAGTTGGTCTTTTTTGAGTAAGGCAATCAGTTTCACTTTTGGCGGCAGTCGCCTCATCCACACTTTTGCTAATCCGATTGGCAAGTTTAATAAAAGTATCGACTTCGGCTGAACTGAGCGCCTGCGTCATGCGCGCTACAGTTTTGCGTTCTGAGGTACTGATCTGGGTCATGATCTTTTCCCCCTCAGCCGTGGGTCGCAGCAACTGGCTGCGGCCATCCTTTGGGTTATCGATTTTAGTGATCAACCCGCCCTGCTGTAGCTCATTAAGAACACGGGTAATTTGTGCTTTATCCCGCTGCATTCGCAGGGCAATAGACTGGGCTGTCGATTCAGGATTGCGACACACACCCTTCAAGGCACGGATATGAGTGACAGGTAAATCAATCTCTTGTGCAGCAATATCGCTACGCAATTGCTTTTTGTAGGCATGCACTAATCTGTGCAAAGTTTCACTGAGTGACAATGAAGGCATAGAAGGTTCTCTATATAGTTGACTGTATCAACAATATCGAGATTGGTTGATTATGTCAACCATTCTGCTTTGGTGGTCTTTATAGGTATGTTTGTCACTAATCAGAAACCAGGTGTAAGCACTCATCAT
Source organism: Shewanella septentrionalis (assembly GCF_025370265.1). Lineage (NCBI taxonomy): Bacteria > Pseudomonadati > Pseudomonadota > Gammaproteobacteria > Alteromonadales > Shewanellaceae > Shewanella > Shewanella septentrionalis. The sequence continues at coordinate 120,120 of NZ_JAMTCC010000006.1, forward strand.
TTTTTATTTACTGAACGCAAACCCAAAAACGCAGAGTCAAATTTTATTTATAACTAAAACAATGTAATAGAGATTTAATTTATCGCATTTTTTCGCCGTCTAAATCGAAAAACTCACTCAGAGGCACAGCAATAACTTTGTCTCTTGCAATAACACACGCGGTCATTATCACATCTTCTTCAATCTCAACTGAGTGATAACAATCCCACTAACACTTTTGAAGGATTTAAGCCTTAAAAAGCTAAAACGTGTAATTCTTTGATATTTAATACTTTTAATTATCAGTCGAGAATGTTACATACAAAGGCTCGTTTAACATTGGTTTAACTACTCATAAAAGGACTTTTTAGATGTCGAAAAATGCTAAATATCATCTATCGAATGTGCATGCTGCCTTAATCATCGCCTTATTTGGTCTAACGCCATTACAAGCCTTAGCGACAACTAAGGTGACAGAGGTAGAAGGAATTAGCGAATACCGATTAGACAATGGATTAAAGGTCTTACTTTTCCCTGACCCCAGTAAAGAAACCGTCACAGTAAACGTCACCTATCAAGTCGGCTCAAAACATGAAAACTATGGTGAGACAGGTATGGCCCACTTGCAGGAACACTTAGTGTTCAAGGGCAGCCCAAAACATAAAGACATACCTTCAGAATTAAGCTCTCATGGCGCACGTCCTAATGGCACAACCTGGACAGATAGAACAAATTACTTCGAAACCTTTGCGGCAACGGAAAACAACATCAATTGGGCATTGAGCATGGAATCTGACCGTATGGTCAATTCTTTTATCGCGAAGAAAGATCTCGATAGCGAAATGACCGTCGTGCGTAATGAATTTGAAAGCGGCGAAAATAACCCGCTCCGTATTACGATGCAACGTATGTTGGCGGCGGCATTTGACTGGCACAATTATGGAAAATCAACCATTGGCGCACGTTCCGATTTAGAAAACGTGTCGATAGATAACCTGCAAGCTTTCTATAAAAAATACTATCAACCTGATAACGCGACATTAATTGTTGCAGGTAAATTTAAAACCGAAGACCTCTTAACAAAAATAGCAGATACCTTTGGTCAAATCCCTAAACCAGACCGTACTATTGCGCCGCTATATACACTTGAACCCGCACAAGATGGTGAGCGACAAGTCACAGTACGCCGCGTAGGTGATGTGCAGTTACTTGGAGCCGTTTATCATGCCCCACAAGGTTCACATCCTGACTTTGCCGCCATAAACGTGCTCAATGAAATCCTCTCCGCCACACCCAATGGCCGCTTACACAAATCGCTTGTCGAAGCAAAACTCGCTTCATCAATTATTGGGATGAACTTTCAATGGCAAGATCCCGGTGTCGCCATTTTCCTCGCCAAAGTTGATAAAACTGCAGATATAGCTAAATCTCAACAAGTATTTATCCAGACTCTGGAATCCGTCAAAGAAAATACTATCAACAACACCGAAGTGGAGCTCGCCAAACAAACTTTACTTAAAAATCTAAACCTCAGTTTTAATTCATCCGAAACCATCGCCCTTGCATTGAGCGAATGGCTCGGTATGGGTGACTGGCGCTTATTGTTCCTTAATCGTGATCAGTTAGAACAAGTCACAGTTGCAGATGTACAACGCGTTGCTGAATATTATTTCACTCAGAATAACCGTACACTCGGCCGCTTCATTCCAACCGATAAGCCCGCGCGCGTAGACATTCCCTTAGTTGAAGATGTCGCCGCCTTAACAGCGGGCTACAAGGGGCGCGAAGCTATTGCCCAAGGTGAAGCATTTGATCCTTCACAGGGTAATATCGACAGCCGTACCCAGACTGTCACGCTAGATTCAGGTGCTAAGCTCTCATTACTCGAAAAGAAAACCCGTGGCGAGTCCGTGGTTGTGCAAATAAGTGCTCAAATGGGAAGTGTCGATAGCTTACAAGGCCTAGACGCAGCAGGTAATGCTGTGGGCGCAATGTTAATGCGTGGCACAAATAAATACGACCGGACTCAAATTAAAGCAGAGCTGGATAAATTACAAACTACTGTCAACGTCAAAGCGACAAATGGTAATTTGTTCGTTTCAATTGAAACGAACAAAGCGAATTTATTGCCAAGTTTAGCGATTATAGAAACAGTCCTACGTCATCCGAGCTTCCCCAAAAATGAATTTGAAGTCTATAAAAACGAAACAAAAGTGAAGATTGAGCAGGCCTTGCAAGATCCGCAAAGACTAGCCTTCGAAGAATTTAGTCGTCACCAATCACCTTATGCTAAAAAAGATCCACGATATGCACCTACCTTTGAAGAGCAACTAGTCGACTTAAACGCGCTAACGCTTGAACATGTAAAGCAATACCATAAAAGTCTCTATGGCGCACAGCAAATGCAAATCTCTGTAATAGGTGATTTTGATCCCGCTAAAACCGAACACGCTTTTGCTCAACTCACCAAAGGCTGGAAAGCGGATAAGCCTTATTCACTGCTGATGCGTGAATATATACCATTGAAGAATGAGCCTATTACTTTCAACACACCAGATAAGGAAAATGCCACTTTTGTCGCATCCACCTCTCTACCTGTAGGCGAAAACCATGCCGATGCAGCCGCCCTCACTCTTGGTAATTACATATTAGGAGGAGGCTTCCTCAGTAGCCGCTTAGCGACACGCTTACGCCAGCAAGATGGCCTAAGTTATGGTGCTGGTTCATTTATAGATTTGGATGAAACCACAAATCGCGCGAGCTTAGCTGCCTACGCAATATGTGCTCCGCAGAATCTCAAGAAAGTCGACAAAGGATTCAAGGAAGAAGTCGCCCGTCTATTAAAAGATGGTTTTACAGAAGAGGAAGTTACAGCTGCTAAATCAGGCTTACTACAGAGCCGTAAGGTTAGTCGCTCACAAGACGATGAACTAGCGCGCAACCAAACGACTAATTTACGCCTTGGCCGCACGATGGCATTCAATAAAGATTTTGAAAATCAATTGTCTAAACTAACAGCTGAAGATCTTAACCGTGCTTTCCGTCAATATATCAAAGTAGAAAACTTTGCCATTATTCAAGCAGGTGATATGAGTAAAGCGATCTAATCCAACCTCAATAGTATGTAAAAGACTCAGGGCGCTTTAAAAGGTATTAAATAAGATGGGAGTCGGCATAATGCTTGGCTCCCATCTTTATATTTCGTAACAGCTAAAGCTTATGCCGATATGACAACAGAGGAAACGCGGCGTTAATGAGCAGCAATCATTCCACTGGCAAATTAATGTCTGTCATCAAATCACATTCATCCACTTGATGGATAAAGTTGATGCAGTGAAAAAAACAGCGGTTCATCACGTACTGACTCACCACTTACTGGCAGCCATTCACGGAAAAATCATAGATAGGCGCATCTATACCATCGTGACTACCAAGGTGTGCAATACTGCATAACGTCCACAGGGCCCTCCCACCAACTACACCTTGAGACAGCTCCCCTATCGACTCCCAACTTTTTCCTTGTAATATAACGCTTTCACTCATGTTGAAACCCAAGGATGACAATGTATACCCCTAAGAATATGGCGATGACAGATCAGCAGGCAATCACAGGTTTTATCACGCAAAACAGCTTTGGTTTACTGGTTTCGAGTTCACTGAATGCGACCCATATTCCCTTTGTACTCGATGCAACATCGGGAGAGAAAGGCGTCTTGTATGGCCATGTTTCACGAGCAAACGCACATTGGCAAGAGCTAGAAAACCAGCGGGTATTAGTGGTTTTCAGCGGCGCACACGCTTACATTTCCCCAACTTGGTATGACGCTAAACCTGCGGTGCCTACATGGAATTATGCGGCGGTGCATTGTTATGGCGTCGCAAGCCTGCTGAGTGATACCGAAACCCAAGACATGTTGGACAAGCTAGTCACAAAGTACGAACCCAAGCTATTGCAAGATAAACAAATTATGCCAGATGAGTATCAGCAGAAACTGCGCCAAGCTATAGTCGGCTTTAAAATTGTGATTGATGAGATTCAAGCAAAGGAAAAGCTCGGCCAGCATAGATCCATTAGCGATCAACAGGGTGTGTTCAACGGCTTAAGTGCCAGCCCCCATGCCGATGCAGCACAATTAGCCCACTATATGAATCAACGAGATATTGGCAGGGGTAATAAATCAGATAACTAACCTCGCCTTACTCAGTTTCCAATCTGTTAGCTTTTCCGTATATAGGCTCTATAAATAGTCTCTAAGTAGAATCACGCTGGCCAATCAATTTACCGCCAACTTGTTGAAATACGCCTGAGGCAAAGGACTTAAATTACTAGGCTGTCTATAAATAGACTCAGCCAGTCAGGAATGAGATTGTGGTGATTGATAGCCTGATCTTGGAAGAACAGGCTATCGTTTCATTTGAGCAGTGTGTTAATTAATGCCATCCGAACTAGATGCGAAAGAGTAAAATGCCTAAGAAAATCGAGTTAATTTAGCACTCTCTGCTCATCATCTGCTTGATGATAAAACTTAACTTCTTTAATCTTTTGCTCTGACTCTTCTTCCGTTAGCACTTCTTGTTTAACTAGCCATTTGAATTTGTTGATCTCATTATTCAACTCATTCTCAGGGTTGATATCTGCATACCAATGGGCAAGCTGTGCTTTGCGGCGCGCCATTAACTCTCTAATCAACGCATCATGATGTTTGTCTTTGATAATAAAGATATTAGCGCCATCGGCTTTAAATACTGTGTAAGTTACCTTAGTCATGAGTGCCCACGTTAAGCAGGAAGCCCCAATAAATATCCACATGGGGTCAAAGTAAAAAGCACCTCGCGTAAAACTGCCATAGCCACTTTGAAACAGGCCAAGCAAGATCCACAATACACCTACGTTTCTAAGCCAATCATTTTGCTCAATTTGTTCGGAGCGCTTAAGAGGCAAATCACCGTAATAAATCTCAGCATCTCCTTTACCTGACGCATCTTCATAGGCGTATTCAAACTGTTCTTGCCCTAAACGAAAGGTATGTTTGTTTTTTCCCTTTTTCTGTATAACTTCCATTTTTTATCCTTTTATCATTCGCTTATCCAAAACAAAGAGATTTAAGCAACTTACGCATCGAGTCGTCAACAAGTAAGCAATAAATAAATGCTTTTCAACATCCAACAAAAACGATAACAGTGACTTATAAATTGAGCAGACTTAACCATCCCCCCAATAAAACTAGCGACAAAAATTTTTGCGGTTTGGTTGCAATAAACTGCTAGGATAACCGTTCAAATTTGAGCTTGATCACACTAATCACGGATTAACACTTGAGGTATAGGTTCAATAACGGATTTGCCTCAATGTCTTTGTATGAGTAACCCGATGAAAAGAATAATAAATGCGTTAATGCTGGCCATGTTAGCAACGGGTTGTAGCGATCCAAACCCAACACAGACCAATCAAACCGCTGAGCAGGCCAAGGCCGAAAAGGCCGTCCAAGTATTGAGCCTCAAGCAGCAACTCGCGCCAATCACCCAACGTTATTTTGCCCTAAGACCCGAAATCGCCACCTATTATGGCGTGGCCGAGGATGAAGCGGGTAAAGATGTGCTATCTAAGCTGACCGATTACAGCCCATCGGAGGAAAATCATCGCCGTAAAGCGCTTAAGGCCATATTAGCTGAACTCAATGCTATCGATGCCAGCAAGCTTAGCGCCTCGGAGCAAGTGAGTTTAGGCTCGATAAAATCCGAAATCGCTGGTGCCCTGTTACCCGCCGAAACCGTGGCCTATGGCACTATGCTCGGTGAATACGGTGTTTGGTTTTTACCATATGTTGTCAACCACTTATCTGGATTGCATGTTGAATTTCCAGGGTATATGGAAGATAAGTTTGCGGTCACCACCCCAGAACAAGCTAAGGCCTATCTCAACCGCTTAACCATGTACCCAGCCGCCATGGGCACAGTTATCGATAAGCTGGATCAAGATGTGCAAATGGGGGTGATCCCACCCGACTTTATTATCGATAAGAGCATAGCCGTGTTGCAGCAACAGTTAGTGCACCATGCTAATGAGCATCCCTTAGTCAGCAGTTTTAAAGCCAAATTAACCGCCGCCCAAGTACCTGAAAGTGAGGCGTTGGCGAACTCTGCCGCCGAACTGGTGGAGACCAAATATTACCCTGCGACGCGCCAGTTGATTTCCGCACTGCAAGCTGTGCGCCTCAAGGCCACCCATGTGGCGGGACTCGGCCACCAACCTCAAGGCGCTAAACTCTATAAGGCGATGATTAAACACCTCGCCAATTCGGAGATGACCCCAGATGAGATCCACCAACTAGGATTAGACGAAGTTGCGCGTATTACCGCCGAGATGGATGTGTTACTCAAACAAGTGGGTTACCGCAAAGGCACAGTTGGCGAGCGCATGCAGCGATTGCTCAAGAATCCTAAATACATCTACCCCAACACCGCCGAGGGTAAACAGCAATTAATGACGGACATTCACGGCTATCTCGCCAAAGTGAATACCAAATTGCCGTTATGGTTTGGGCTGTTACCGAATCAAGACGTCGCGATTGAAGCAGTGCCCGATAGCCGCGCCGCCGCGACCAGCGGCGCATTTTACGATGCGCCTTCACAGGATGGTTCGCGTAAGGGCACCTTCTGGATAAGTCTGTACGATATGGCGGCGCTGCCCTCCTATTCGCTGCAAACCTTAACCTATCACGAGACTAATCCCGGCCATCATCTACAGACGCTCATAGGTCTGTCGGATACCTTGCCGCTGCTGAGTACCATTTTTTACTCTAATGCCGCAGGAGAAGGTTGGGCGCTGTATGCCGAGCGCTTAGCCGCCGAGATGGGCATGTATCAGGATAATCCGATTAACGATCTTGGCCGCTTGCAGTCCGAGTTACACCGCGCGGTGCGCTTAGTGGTCGACACGGGTATGCATGCCAAGGGATGGAGCCGTGAGCAAGCCATTGATTATGCGGTGGCTACTGAGGGAATACACCTCTCTGAAGCCACGGGCGAAATCGAGCGCTATGTGGTTTGGCCTGGGCAAGCCTTAGGTTACAAGTTAGGTGAGCTGAAAATTATCGAACTGCGGGCCAAGGCTAAAAAAGCCTTAGGCGATAAGTTTGATATTAAAGTCTTCCACGACAGGTTGCTCGAAAACGGCGCCTTGCCCTTAGATCTATTAGAGCAAAAAATCGATCAGTGGCTCGAGTCTGCGAAGGCGGCCAATGCTGCCGTAGAGACCAAGGTTTAGTTCGGGTAAAACCGCTCACATCATCTCAAATCGGGGCAGCTTAGGCGGCCCCTGTTCTTTTTACGGCTCCCTTTGTTTTTACGGCTCCCTATGCTTTTACGTTTCAGGCTAATCCGCAAAACGACGCTGATACTTGCCGCTTAAATAGCGGATCACCACAAAACCGACAACACCAGGCAGTGTCCACGACAGCAGGCGCAAATTGCCATGGTCGATAAACAAGCGGCTGCCACCAAAGGCGAAAAAGGCGGTGTAGCAGGCGATACCCGAACCAATCATGGCGCCTAAATGCTCAATCCACCATTCTAATTTGGTCAGGGTCGCCTTAAAGCTATAGCGTAGGAATCCCGCCCCAACTGTTGTGCCTAACAGGCCGAAAATCATCGCAAGGATCAGCTTTTCTTGGTATCCCCATAGCGCCATCACAGGGCCAAGTAGCGTCAAGGTAAGCATTAACGACAAATGCAGCGGCGATTTTAATTGCTGACGCTGCGCCTTATAACGCAGAACCAACACGCCATGCCTAACGGTCACTAAGGTTAATAAGCTGATATAGATGAGAAATATCCAAGCATTTTTACGATCCGCAATCTGCGCTGCTAAGGCGTCCGCGCTGGCCGCAGGCTGTTTAATCACGGCGAGCGGTTCAATGAGGCCCGTCGTTGCCATCGCCACACCAGTCGCTGCCACTGTATACATGGCATAGACATAATAACGGCCAAAACGACTATGGTTCGCGCTGCCCTTTTTCAGCATGGCAGGCATCCAAAATAACACTAATGCCAGTGCGCCGGCGGTAATATGCACAAATTGCGACAGGGTGAAAATCGTGTTCATCATCTTGCTCCATCAAAGTTTGAAGCTTGATATTAACGAGCGTGGGAGTCACCCATAAGTGCCAAAAGTCATGTTTTAGGGATTAGCAGAAAGCAGCCACTGGGTGTGGCTGCAATTGGGGCGCTTATAGTCCGGTATGTTTATCAAGTTTTAAAGTGTCGATGATCGAGAAGGTGTAACCTAACTCGGTAAACATTTGCTCGATATTACGCTTAAAATCGATGGGGCGATCTAAATCGAGTTGATTAATAAAGAAGTGGTGTTTTGTCGGGATCTTAATCAGCAACTGTTTTTGATAAAAACAGGCTTCAACCTCGGCATTTAACTCGCGGCTCAAAGCCAACAAATTTTCCATCATCAAGGGATTGAGTAAGTAGCGCGCCTCGACTTGGTCGCTGCTATAAACCTCAAAGCGCCGCTCGAACCTTACGTCCTCAAGCTTGACGCGCGACAGCTTAGTCTTAAAACCCTCAAGGCGATTTTTTAAACTGCCCTTATCTGTGACTAACAGCGTAGTACTATTGAATCGCTTAGGAATATTGCAAACCAGTAGCACACCATTGAAGATGATCTCCCGCTGAACCGAGCCATTATCGTTCGCTTTAGTGTTATAAGCATCGACCTCATAAAACTGGAACGGCACCTTGTTATAGGTTCCCTTAAGGCAATTTTGCGCATACTGCTTATCGGTTTTAGGCAGCAGCCCCAACTCAAGGAAGGGAGAGAAATCGACCTTAGGCTCCCTCGTTAGCGCAAAGTCATCGCCAAAATACTTAAGGCTAATGGGATAGAGTTTTTCAAAGGCGGCATTATAGAGCTCATTGCTTTCCTTACCCGAGGCAATGACCGCTAACGCTATCACGGGAGCGGGCAAGAACGCGACAATCATCAAAGGCACAAAATAATCCATAGGCACCAGCATAAACTGGACCCCGAGCAGCCCGGCGAAGGCGCCCAAAATAATAGTGATACCTATGTAGTAGATTGGGGTAGTGAACTTGGCATTTTCACGCCGCCTTTGGTTCACGCCTTCACGTTTAGCTTCAAACGGTGCGCATTTAGGGGCGACTTTTTGTTTGTAATACTTCTGAAAAGCAATACGGTGATCTTCGGGAATATCAAATTTAATCGAACTCATTGGCTCCTACTCTTACGATTCAAATCCATTTAGGCCAATGATTTTACATAATTTAGTGACCGAAAAACAGTTAAGCAGCCTGTTGGAAACAGTTACTAGTAATAAACAATAAGTAATACCAATCACATTAAATCTCTAATTTAGTTCAGAGCCTCACAGGCATTTCAATCCTAAAATCCAGCGTCCATTTTCAACTCGGCAATCCCTCATCTTATAAAATATAAAACCATCCATACAAAACACATTTACTTTGTTTGAACAATGTAAATTAAATGAGAATCGTTTGCATTTATGCGTTACAAGCTTAGAATCTCTGCGATTTTTAAAGCCTCTCAATAAAAGGACTTAGTTGTATGAAAGCTCATCCATATTCTCCTCTCTATTATGCTTTACTTCCCTTTTTATCCTTCCACGCAGTTGCAGAAGATATCCATAAGAAGACAGAAGAAGCCACTAAACTAGAGGTCATACAAGTTATTGGAACTAAACTCGATTTAAAACAAAAAGCACTTGAAATCCCTAGGTCTATTACTGTTATTACTGATAAATATATCGAAGATACCCAAGCGTCCGAGCTGACCGATGTATTAATGCAAACCCCAAGCATCAGTGTAAATAATAACGATAGGCCTCTTATGGGAGATATCAGTATTCGCGGTTTTGGAAATGAAAGGATTAACCTCCAAGTTGACGGGGTAAATTACAAACAGTATAGCGATGGAAGCAATACTAATGGTTATATTAGTCCGCTCGATTTAGACCCCAGTGTCGTTAAAGCAGTAGAAGTCACTCGTGGAGCCGACGGCATATCAGCGGGAAGCGGTGCTATAGGGGGACAAATTAAAGTTGTCACTAAAAATGCGTGGGATTATACCGCTGGAAACGCGGGGGCAGGCATTTTAGTAAGAGCTGGTATGGGCGATGTCGACTCCATGCGGCGCGGTGGAATTACCGCTTACTATGCAACTGAAGATTTAGGTATCGCATTGCATGCCAATAGACGTACCTTTGGCGATGTTGAAGTTAATCCAAGGGATGATGAAGATTCACTTAGAGGTCAAACTGAAATATTAAAAAATGATGGCAAAAATGATGACCTGCGCTTAAAACTCAATTTGGAAACTCCAATAGGTCGTTTCGACTCGGATACCTTTTACACAAAGTCCAAAATAGCTGAACTCCCCTTTGGTAATAACACCAATTGGATGGATCAACCCTTAAACGAAAGTGAAACGGGTAAGCGTTTAAGTCAGTCATTAGCCTATCACCTCGATAGCCATTCCCCTTGGATCAATCTGCGAGCACAAGTCTATTATCAAGACTACCAAAAAGTTCGCGAACAGCAAGGCAAGATCATACTCAGCCCAACTGAATATCAATTCGATAAAAATGATACTTTTGAGGATAAGAGCTTCGGCCTTAACTTGAGTAATGGCATAAGCCATGAAGTTAATAATTGGCATGGTGAAGTTACTCTATTTACCAATCTTGATTACAGCCAATTTCAAGACGAAGAATTTAATCGCCTCACGAATACCAATGGCACTTACTATGGTAAAAGCCAAGGAGAAACCTTCGCTCTTGGTCTAAGACATGAATCTGACTACAGTACTTGGCTGAGCACAGAAGCGGGATTTCGCTTTGACTCCTACCAAAATGAATCAGATAACTATCCACAATTTGGTGAGAATAGTGATAATGCATGGTCAGCTAATGCAGGCTTAACCATTCGTCCGACTGACTGGTTGCGCCTATATGGTCGCTATACTGAAAGCTTTCGAGGGCCAAATTTAAGGGAGCTATACAAGAAAGATGAATGGATTTGTCATAGACCAAGCAAACAATGCTACAGCGAACCGCAACCTGGCTTAGAAGCCGAAAATAGCCGTAACTATGAAGTTGGATTTGGCTTAGTATTCAACGAACTTGCTTATGCCGATCGGCTCTTATTCAAACTAAACTGGTTTGATACCGAAGTCGAAAATTATATCGACACTGCGCCTTATATGTACAAAATTATCGATGGCCAAAAAGTACCAGCTTCCCCAACAGAAGCCACACACAGAGATTATTCCAGTAAAAATATTGGCATGCTCTATTCAAACGGTATCGAGGCAGAATTGACCTATCAATATAATAATATTGATATTTTTGCTAATTACAGCAAAGTGAAGATGGATGTCAAGGGCATGCCCAACTTCTACCTAGGTACCATTGAAGATATTCGCCAGCCCTACAACCGCGCGCCCCAAGATAAAATCAATCTAGGAATTAGCTGGCAGCTGATATCAGAACTGAGACTGTCATGGACATCGAGTTTTGCAATGGATATGACTCGCCTTCCCGAAGCGCAACTCAAAAGAGGGATGGACGCAGAAGGCTATCAGCTTCACAGTGTATACCTAACTTATCAGGCGCCTTGGTTAGCGAGCCTAGAACTCAGGGCTGGTATTGAGAATCTTATGGATAAGAATTACTCAGTTTGGCCTGATGATGAGGAAAAAACCTTACCTGGACGTAACTACAAACTGGCACTCAGTTATCAATTCTAGAAATATATCTACGAACAATATCTACTGATTAAATTGTAAACTCACAAAATCAAGGCCATTGAAATAACTTTAATGGCCTACTTTTATAAATAACCTGAACTGGGCTAGAGTCGCACAATCATCTGGACAGAAGTCAGGGGTATAGTCGCCGCCAAAGTAACCCCTTCGAATGTACATGACACAGCTGGTGAACGAGATGGTGAACAGTGATATGGATAAACGCTATGCAGATAAAGGCTATATCAATAAAGCACTGTCCAGTGAATTGCTGGAAAAAGGCGTCACACTGGTAACAAACGTGCGTAAGAATATGAAAGCAAAGCGATATCATTGTGGGATAGAGCGATGCTGTCGAGACGTGTCATCATAGAAACCATCAACGACCAGTTAAAAAATATCTCACAGATAGAGCACTCCAGACACCGCAGTATGCATGGTTTTATGCTCAATATGATTGCGGGACTTATCGCCTATCAATTGACAGGCAATAAGCCACAACAGAACATCACTCACGCGGAGTTTAATGCTATTGCAGTTATGGCCCGTTAAATCGGCCTCAGAGGCTGTTCATAATTCTGTGTCAGGTTAACTAAGAATCTGATTTTTAGTCTTCCCATTTTTTTGCCCAACCTCGCCTCGAAACGTCATAAGCCCTAAATAAGAAGTTCAACACTCATCTCAATTCTTCTTGGACATGACATGACATGACATCGCAAGCCATCCACCTCAACACTTTAGTAAAGTCGAGCAGAGTATCCTAAATAATCCGATTTAAGCTAGTTAGCTCGATTTTCGGCGCTGACACAGTCAGATAACTGCGTACAAATAAAAACCCCGCTACAAAGGCGGGGTCAACAATAGAAAGCTGCCAGCGACTAAAACTGTAATTTGCCAGCAGTTAACAAGATCAAAAATGCCACTGAATACCAACAGCGGTCAGATTACTGACTTGTGGTGATGTCTGATAGCTACCATAACTAAGCTGAACGGACCATTGTTCTGACAAGGTCCAGCTTAGACCTGCGGTGTAGGCAGCTTGCCAATTTTGCTGCGAGCGTGATTCAGCAGCAGTATCAAATAACTGCTGCCGCTGCATTAAATACCAGCCACCAGCAGTGCCAAACACGGACACCGGGCCAGCCAGAGGATAAGACAAGCGCACCGCCAATGTTGGACCATAACCTGAACCGCTGACCAGTCGTGCAACATCAGGCAACTCAGTCTGTTGCAACACACCAGGCAGGCGCACCGTTAACTCACCAGCATCCAACCAACCGCCTTCCAGCGCCAGGTATGTATTTAACTGATAGCCCCCATGCAGTTGCCAGGCCAGCCGCTGCTCCTGCTCCGCGCTGAATTGCTGACCTTGTAACTGAAAACGGCTGTCGGTATCCATCTGACCAACAGTCGCACGCAGATACATCTTATCCAGCGCCATGGGCTCTGCGACCACAGGTGCAGAACCCGCCACTAGCAACAGCAGTCCTACCCGACGCCGCAGCACCAATGCCAACAAACCGACCAAAGACCACCAGCCGGTGCTGCCACCCGCAGTGTTATAGACTTTATCGGTCCGTACTACCTGCGCCAGTACTCCGGGATCAACAATGACACCATTGGCTTTACCATCAGCATCATTTGGACCGCCATCTTCAATAATTAACCGCACACATTCATCCTTCGCAGTTAAACCCGGTGTCCACACCACATCTGACACCAACGGACAACGGCCTTCACTATTTTTGCCTGCACTAAACAACTGATTACGGCTGTTTTGCACAAAATCAAACCAGCGGCCATTGTGATGTTTACGCCAGACACTTTCAGTATTGATCTGACGGCCTTGCGGCAACGGGATCACAACAGGCACACTTTCACCCTGATTATTCAGGTTTCGGATCTCAAAATCGACCAACTGGCTTTGTTGCTGGTAGCCTTGATCAGGTAAAGCGCCGTCATTCAACGCCACTCCAAACTGACCACTGGCCCAGGAACTGGCCTCACTTTGTTGACCCAGCGTTAGTTGATATTGCGCCGGAATTTCCAAATAACTAACGCCTGCTTCGGCCGGGGTACAGCTACTGACTCGGCCATTCTGGTCCTGCTCAACTTTCGGACAGAGTGGTAATCGGCCAGACTGATCAGTGAATAAATTCTCTGCCGCTGGCAAACCGCTCTGGTCAAGCTCGCTGCCACAATGATCATGCGCGCAACCAGCCACCACCAACAACACCAGATCGGTTTCCAGAATTTGATTATTGTCAGTCGCTTGCAGCTTAAACTGATAACGGCCTTGTAACTTGGCAGGATCCAGCATCACCACATCATCTTCCACCACAGCAACGGTAGCTAACTCGCCTAACTCCCAGCGATAATCCAGCACTTTTTCGTGACTATTGCCAGCCTGCAACCTGATCAAACCTGCTTCCTGCCGGACGGCATAACCAGATAAACCGTCCTGTTCTATGCTGACCTGCAACGCAGCAGTGCTGGCCATAGCGCCAGTCTGCAGTTGATGGATCGCCGGTGTGCCCAAAACCGCATTGCCTGAACTGACTGCGGTCAGCTTGATCGTGGCATTATTACTGGTCTGCTCCGATAACTGATAACTGCGACGCCGCTCGTCCTGCAGATCAATCAACAGCTTCTCTTCGCTAAGCTGAACGCCTTCAGCGCTAAACTCTACCGTCACCGGATAGCTGATCGCTTCATCACTGAGCCAAATACTGATTTTGGCTGCAGTTTGCTGTGCAACCTGTTGTGAGGCGGCAGTAAAAGCAACAAATGGATGCACTTCCAGCGTCAGTATCTGAATTTGCTGGCTTTGTTCATCCTGCAACTGCAACTGATAACGACCGGTTTGCTGACTGCTAAAGATAAATTCAGTGGCAGAAACCGCCTTGAAAAGAGTGCTGACTTGTTCTGGCGATAGCTGCTGCAGCTGGTTCGCTCGCAACACCTCACCACCCAACCAGCGGAACTGGCCACTGCCACCGCTGACAGTTACCGCAACAGACTGATTGGCAGTGACCAGATTCGTCTGGACGGCTGCTTGCACCGCAAAAGCAGCGAAACTTTGCAATTCGACCATACAATCTGCCGTAATGGCGGCGGTGTGGATGCTTTGTTGTCGCAGCACAGCACCGCAACCACGCACTTGCAGATAAAGCGCCGGATCGGTTTGCGTCAGACTAAACACAGCAGACTGGCCATGGGCAATATTTTGCTGTGCCGGGCTAATGTTGACTCCTGGTACTGAATTCACACTGACTTGATATTGCAGCTGGTTGTACTGAGCTTTCACCGTTAAGGCAGCAGTGACTTTGCTAAAATCAACATCCCACCCCGTGAAAGTATAACCTTCCCGCTCTGGTGCCGCTGGCGCAGTCGCCGTCTGACCATGGGGGATTTGCTGGCTCGATAACAACTGCCCCTCTGCATCAACAAAGGTTACCGCATACACATTCTGGCGGTATTGCGCTGCCACGGTTAAAGCTGAAGTCACGTTAGTAAAGCTAACATCCCAACCAGTGAAAGTATACCCTTCCCGCACGGGTGCTGCTGGCGCAGTCGCCGCCTGACCATGGGGGATTTGCTGGCTCGATAACAACTGCCCCTCGGCATCAACAAAGGTCACCGCATACACATTCTGGCGGTATTGCGCTGTCACTATCAAAGCTGAAGTCACGTTAGTAAAGCTAACATCCCAACCAGTGAAGGTATAGCCTTCCCGCACGGGTGCTGCTGGCGCAGTCGCCGCCTGACCATGGGGGATTTTCTGGGTCGATAACAACTGCCCCTCTGCATCAACAAAGGTCACCGCATACACATTCTGGCGGTATTGCGCTGTCACTATCAAAGCTGAAGTCACGTTGGTAAAGCTAACATCCCAGCCAGTGAAGGTATACCCTTCCCGCGTAGGTGCTGCTGGTGCGGTAGCCGCCTGACCATGGGGAATTTGCTGGGTCGATAACAACTGACCACTGGCATCGATGAAAC
The DNA here is from genome assembly GCF_025370265.1 of Shewanella septentrionalis. Taxonomy (NCBI): domain Bacteria; kingdom Pseudomonadati; phylum Pseudomonadota; class Gammaproteobacteria; order Alteromonadales; family Shewanellaceae; genus Shewanella; species Shewanella septentrionalis. The sequence continues at coordinate 135,892 of NZ_JAMTCC010000006.1, forward strand.
TAACCTGGTAAGCAGGAGCAGTCACCTGAATAGAAAATGGCGCCAATGACGCACTCAATAAACCATCACTGACACTGATTTGGATATTGGGATAGTCACCAACATGCTCAAAATCTGGACTGCCGGATAGGCCGCCAGTGGCAGTATCAAAAAAAGTTGCCCAAACGGGTTTGTTGGCAATGGAAAATGTTAGTCTGTCTCCCTGAGCATCGAATGCTGTTGGGGTAAAACTATACAAACTGCCTGCAGACACCGCTGTTGCTGGCTTACCGGAAATAGTCGGCGCTATATTGACTGGTTTTGGAATAATGCTAAAACCTTTTAGGTAAACCTCGGCGCCCTGATTAAACTTAATCGATAATTTGCCTGTATACCCATGGGCAGCCTTCAAACTCAGTCCATTGGTGCCCGAGTTAATATCAAAAGTTTCGCTAAAGATTTCGGTATCATCTTCATTCAGAGAGGTAACAGTAGCAACGAGCTGCTTATTTGCTTTGTTAACTAACAGAATACTTTTCGGGGTAAAAGTGGCGCTGAAATTTGTGATGAGAAATCCAGTTGTATTGAACGCATTTGAATGACTCACCAAGCCTTCTTCATTGATTGCACAATAACCGCCTGGTCCCGATAGCGCCAAAATATAAACCCCGCCACCCGGGATCGAAGGATAGAAACCGCTGGAACAGAAACCGTTTGCGGCGAGCGGACCTTGAAAAAGGTAACTATCAGGCAACAGCATTATTAATTTACTGTCTTTGCTGATGTTGTAGTCCGACAAAGTGCGACCATCTGCTAATTTAGCTTGCCTAAAAAACAAAGCATAACTTTCCGGCGGATACGCTTCTTTATCTTCAATTTTAGCTTTCACGTTTTCAATACTGTCTGAGCCTTCCACATCCAACCCAATAGTTTTGCCGGAAGGTGTTTCTACAAAAATCTGCATCGCCCAGCCGGGCCATGCGGTCAGGGCAATACACAAAATAGCTAACTGCAAGAGTCGAATCATATCTGCTCCATAGCAAAGTAATAATCAGTGGTGAGTCATTCACCAGAATAAAAAATTGCCGGATGCTAACATGTTGGTTCCAATTTCTGAACAAAAAGGCCGGATGCTGTGTAACGTCATGTAACAGCTGTCGATGATGTAGCAGTCGGAAAAGTAGAAAAGTAACGGCAGCGCAGGTTAGTCACAAACCCCGTAAAAGGTACGAAAGTTACCCTATGATTCCTCACTAAACAGGGTAAAATAGCCAGGTTGTAGTAATCAGAGATGCCAATTGAAGGCAATCTAGGTGTGGTAATGTTGGATCCGCTCGCGCATTCGTTAGCTTCGGTCATGGTGACTTTGGCCTGTGCTTTATTTATCTGGCCGTTATATCTGCTGAATAAAGATTTTGCTGGCCCGAAACAGTGGGCGATTGGCAATAGCCTGCTGCCGCTGGGTTTGTTATTACTCAGTACTCAAAGCAAGACACCGGTTTGGCTGGGAGTGGTGTTAGCCAACCATATTTTGCTGGCTGCAGTGTTAGCCATTTTATGGGGCACCCGCTTATTCTTCGGCTACCAGCGCAACAAAAGCTTGTTAACTGTACTCACGCTCAGCTTTAGCCTGCCTTTTTTGTATTTCACCTATATCACGCCTTATACCGATGGCCGCATTATCCTGGTCAGTCTGATGTTTTCCCTTTGTAGCTTGCTGAGTATCCGGGTGCTGAGAGCCAAACAAAAAGCCGGATTTTCATTAGGGGTCAAACTGTTTCAGGCGGTCCTGATGTTATTAATCTTGCTGATGAGCTACCGTATTGCTTATATCATGTTGGTCGGTGACTTAGGCGGTATCTTTAGCTTTAATCTATTAAATGTGGCGGTGGCGGCTTTATCATATTTTGTGGTTTATGGGTTGACGCTGAGTTATTTCCTACTCTGCTCAGAACGACGTATCCAGATGCTGGATAGGTTACAACAACAAACCAAAGCCGAAGCCGCGTTAAAAAGCCGCTTTCTGGCGTCATTGAGCCACGAATTACGCACGCCGCTCAATGCCATCGTCGGCAAAGCACAACTGATGAGGTTACAACAACAGGATCCGCAGCTGCAGCAGGACTGCAGCATTATTATTGACGCAGGCATGGCATTATCGACCATGGCGCAACAAGTGCTGGAGCATGCCAGTCTGGAGCATGGTCAGGTGCAAATCCAATCAAAGGACACCTTATTAGTTCCCTGGTTGCACAGTATCGTCGACAGTATGCAGCCACTGGCGCAATCACGGCAATTACACTTGAGTTTGAAAACAGAACAGCTGAGTTCGCAGCAAATCTATAGTTTTGATCAGGGCAAAGTACGGCAGGTGCTAATCAATTTGCTGGGGAATGCCATTAAATATACCGATCATGGCTTTGTCCGGCTGCAGGTGCAACTGACGGATCAGACCGGACCACAACACTGCATCCACTTTGCGGTCGAAGACAGTGGGATTGGCATCAACCCTGACGACCAGCGCGATATTCTGACGCCTTTTATCCGGGCTTCGCAGCAGGAACTGCGGGAAGGTACTGGCCTGGGTTTATCTTTATGTCAAAAAGCACTGCAGTTATTGGGGGCGGAATTAAAATTTACCAGCCAGCCCGGTGTTGGCAGCTGTTTTTACTTTCAGTTGCCGCTGATACCGATCAGCGCTTCGGATTCCATAGCAACAGTCGCCAGCAGTACCATACCACCTCTGCATATTTTGCTGGTAGAAGATGTTGAATTAAATCAGCAGATCATTAAAGCACTGCTACAACACGATGGTCATCTGGTTTTGGTGGCCGCCACTGCGGCAGAAGCGCTTGGTCTCTGTCAGCAACACAGCTTTGAGCTGATATTGCTAGATATGAATCTGCCAGACAGTGATGGCCTGAGTTTGTTCCGTCAGTTGCAACAACAGCTGGCTGGCCCCCTGCCAAGCACACTGCCACCTGTGCTGGCATTAACCGCCGATACCAGCCGGCAATTGCAGCAGGATTGTTTGGCTGCAGGCATTAAACAAGTGCTGACTAAGCCGGTAGAGCTGGCACAGTTACAACAAAGTATTCGTCAATTGTTGCCCTGGCCGTTAATAGCCAACAGCCTGACCTTTCAAAGTTTCGCCTGTTATTTACCGGCGCAACTGGTGCAACAAAAATTAGCCGGGCTGGCTGCCGAATTACAACAGCAGATCAGCCAGTGGCCCAGTTTGCATGGCGCTGAACTGCAGGCCAATCTGCATCAATTGCGTGGTATGGCAGCTACTTTGGGATTGGAATTGCTGGCGGAGCGGCTAGCAGCACTAGAAACCCAGCTCAGTCGAGTGTCCGCATCACAACAGCCATTAAGTCAGCTTGCCAGCCGCAGTGCGCAGTTGCTACGGCAAAAAATCGAAGGAGTGCGGCATGACTGAACAAATCCGGGTGTTGTTGGTTGAAGACGACGAATGGCTTGGGTTGGCGCTCAGTGCCTTCCTGCAACAACAAGGTTTCCAGGTCAGCCTGGCACATTCGCTGGCTGCCGCCATGTCCATGTTGTCACAACCAGATTTACGACTGCTGATCGCCGATGTGCAATTACCGGATGGTTGTGGTATTGAACTGTGCCGCCAGCTATGCCAACCCCACATCGGTAAAATTTTAATCTCGTCCAACGCGTCGGAACAAAGCCGGGTGCAAGGGCTCGGCGCTGGTGCTGATGACTACATTTGCAAGCCGGTATTTCCGCAGGAGTTATTGCTTCGCATCCACGGTTTATTGCGTCGCTTGCCGCCGTACGCTGTGACTGTACCCGATCTGCGGTTTTTACAGTTCCGGCTTAATCTGGAAAATCGTCAGCTGTGCTATCAACAGCATGCACTGCAATTGAGTGAAAACGAGCAACAGTTGCTGATTAAACTGATTGCCCATCAGGGAAAAATTATCAGCCGAACAGAATTAGCGCTGGCATTGGGTGAAACAAATACTTATCTGGCAGGCCGAGCACTGGATATTGCCATCAGCCGGTTGCGGAAAAAGTTAGTGCAACTGAGTGGTCAAGCGGAAGAACTGCTGGTGACTTACCGTAATCAGGGCTACTTATTAGTGCAGGAATGGCCGGAAGCAGGCATCAAAGAAGGAACTGCACGCTAAACCAGTCGTGCTGCTACGATAGCGCTTAAATCAGCTTATTTTTTGATTTTGACCGGTCTTTGCCAACCGCTGATATGCCGTTGTTTGGTCCGTGCGACCACCAATTCGTCGGCAGCGACGTCATGTGTCACCACAGAGCCAGCGCCACCAGTGAACTGTTGGAACCAAAAAACACACCATCTTCAATCGTGGTCTGGAATTTGTTGGCGCCATAGTAGTTACAGGTGATAGTGCCAGCACCGACATTCACTTTACTGCCGATCACCGCATCCCCCAGATAAGTCAGATGATTGGCTTTAGAACCTTGGCCTAACACGGTTTTTTTCAGTTCAACAAAGTTACCGACATGGCTATCATCCGCCAACACAGGAACCGGGCGAAAGGACCGACCGAACAACCGGCACCAACCACTGAACTTTCCAGCATCGAATTCGGTTTAATTTCGCTGTTATCGCCAATAGTGACGTCCTTCAGGATACAGTTAGCGCCAATCGAGACCCCATTGCCTAGCACCACTTTGCCTTCGAAAATAACATTAACGTCAATCATCACGTCATTGCCAACAGTCACTGCACCACGCACGTCAATCCGTGCTGGATCGCGTAAATTGGCGCCGCTCAGCATCAGCTGTTCGGCTTGACGTTTTTGATAAGCACGCTCTAATTGAGCCAGCTGTACCCGGTTATTCGCGCCTTCAGTTTCAATCGGGTCGGCTGGATGGGCGGTAGCAATTTCAACGCCATCCCGATGTGCCATCGCAATAATATCGGTTAGATAAAACTCTCCTTGGGCATTGTTATTTTGCAAATTCGCCAGCCAATGTTTCAGCTGTTTGCCCGGCACCGCCATAATGCAAAATTATATCGACACCGCACCTTATATGTACAATATTGTCGATGGTCAAAAAGTACCAGCTTCCCCAACAGAAGCCACACATAGAGATTATTCCAGTAAAAATATTGGCATGCTCTATTCGAGCGGTATCGAAGCAGAATTAACCTATCAATACAACAGTCTTGATCTATTTGCTAATTACAGCAAAGTGAAAATGGATGTCGAGGGCATGCCCAACTTTTACCTTGGCACTATTGAAGATATTCGCCAGCCCTATAACAGTGCTCCACAAGATAAAATCAATCTTGGGATCAGCTGGCAGCTGATCTCAGCATTACGACTACCATGGATATCAAGCTTTGCCATGGATATGACCCGTCTTCCGGAGGCTCAGCTCAAAAGAGGAATGGATGCAGAAGGCTATCAACTTCACAGCGTATATCTCACATATTAATCCCCTTGGTTAGCGAGCCTAGAACTCAGGATGAGACTTACTCGGTTTAGCCTGATGATGAAGAAAAAACCTTACCGGGACGTAACTACAAACTGGCACTCAATTATCAATTCTAGAAAATGCATCAACGAACACTATCTTCTGACTAAAATTGTAAATTCACAAAATCAAGGCCATTGAAACAACTTTAATGGCCTAAACTTACAATTAAGAACATGATAAATATATTTTTTTAGGCTTCTCAATTTTTTAGTTCAACCTCAACTCGAAACGCTTAGCTCTACGCTGTAGTAACCAGAAGATGATTAACACCCCAAAGGAAGCGGCTAAAGTGGTCAGCGTCAGCGCAAAACCTTTGAATGATAATAGGTTTAAGCTAAAACCATCTAACGCTAACACAGCCAAGCCCAGTGGCATTTGGATAAACACAGCGGTGAACCAATCGAAGGGAAGTTTAGGAAAAATCCTGTGGTAAGCGTAAAGCACTAAACCTGCTAGCAATATCAGCAAACTCGCATCGTGAGCCCCTAACAACAGGTACTCCACACTGTTCGGCGTAATCTTGGGTACAGCACTTAACATATCTAGCATATAACCCGCGCTAGCAACTAATGAGAAACTGATAAAACTCAATAACGCTAATAAGATACCAAAACCAAATGCGGGTAAATATTTCATTTATCTCTCTCTATTCGCAGCTGAAAATACGCAGTCTCATCTCCCAAAAAACCACTGCATAGAAACCACAGGATAGAAAAAGGACTGTAACTACAATAACAGCCAAAATTTCCCTTAGCTATTAAGACCATAGTCTTATGGCTAGCACAAACCCGTGCGCGATATACGGTGAGCAAACAGGTAAAACGCAAGCGCCAAATGTTAATTCACTTATTTATCCGCCTGATATTCAGCTAACTGTTTACGGTATTTGTCTTGGAAGAATGGATGGTCCGTTAACTCAAGTGCTTGCTTTTCATACTTAATCGCTTCAGTTCGCTGACCTTGGCTCGCATAGACACTTGCCAATGCATGGCTGGCCTCGAATGCTGTTGGGATCGCCTTTAAGGTTTGCAGATAAATGTCGATAGCTTTGGCAGGATCAGTCGTCTCGAAGGAACGTGCCAACGCGATAAGCGAATCGGTAGCGGGCACGTCAAAACCATATTTGTCGTTCGACAGGGTTTTATAATGCGCCAAAATAGCGGCTACGCCTTGACGTGATATGGTCGAATCAGGCTTAAGCACTTGGTGTACATCGTTAAAAATAGCTTCAATACCATAAGCCGTCGCCAAAATAGGTTGGGTCATATAGTAAGTGCCATCGAAGCGCTTGATGCGGTAGTCGAGAGAATCCGTGGCGTTCGCTTTGATGATGGCTTCAAGCTTGCCAAAGTCAGCTAACTGATTTTGTTCGAAATCACTGTCGCTAGTGCTCATAAAAAGGAATCTTGGCTTCCCTTTCATCCCTGCGAGCTTCTTTGCAGCATCTGCCATTACAAAAGCGTAGTTATCATCCAGTACCGGACTTGCGGCGATGTAAGCATTAAATAGGCTTGGGCGATTCAAAAGGGTATAGAGGCTGAAAGTGGCATTGCCAGTGAAGCCATTAAGGATCCGAAAACCATTTGTGCGATATTGTTTGTCGATGGCGGGCAGTAGAACTTGTTCCATAAAATCCAAAAACTGCTGATTTTCTTGCTGCTTAATGGCTAAAGTTTTTAACTCACCTAAGCCTGCATGACCATCTGGCGCCGTCACGATAATGGTTTCCAGCCAAGGCCAGCCACCGTTATGACTCATCCAGTCTTCCATTCCAGCGAGATAGCCATGGCTACGAGGGTGTAAATCCACCAGCACCACATAGCGTTTATCCGCTTTCGATTGGTAACTCGCTGGTAATGTCACCTTAAAGTCAGCAGGCTCAGTTAACAGGCTCGAACTGACCTTTAACATCTGTGGTTGAGCGGGAAAGGTATTATCGGCATTTGCTGACACACTGAAGAATGCAAAGCAGTAAATCATCAGCAGAATTAATAGCGTACGCATAAATTTCATTCCTTGAAAATCAACTATATAAGTATCAGCCGAAGTTAACACCCGTATTCTTGAAAGTAAATCCGATATCACGGCCTAACCCTTTCGCCAAACACATACCCAATATTAGCCATTCCCATTTTGGTTGTGATGGCGGTGGTAAGACTCGCGAAATAGACTAGCCAATTTCACCAATAACGCTTAGGATCGGAGTTGCATTTTTAAGCCAACATATTGTGGAGTATCAAAACATTATGGGTATCAGAGCCATAGTCGTAGACACAGCAGGCACCACGACAGACCTAAACTTTATCCAAGATGTACTATTCCCCTATTCTGTCAAAGCCTTGCCAGACTTTTTAGAACAGAACCAACACAATGTATTGGTTGAAAACTGTATTTGTGACACTAAAGATATCGCCCTAGAGCCAGATGCGGACTTAGCACGCGTGACTGAAATTTTGCAGCAGTGGGTCAGCGAAGATCGTAAAGCAACACCGCTCAAAACCCTGCAAGGCTTGATCTGGAAGCAAGGCTACGGCCATGGCGAATTTAAGGGCCATATCTTCCCTGACTTTATTGAAGCAGTGAAACGCTTTAGCGCGCAAAATCTACGTATTTATAGCTTTTCATCGGGTTCGGTCGATGCGCAAAAACTGTTGTTCAGCCACAGTGACGGCGGTGATTTAACCGAGATGTTTAACGGTCATTTTGATACCCGAACCGGCAACAAATTAGATAAACAGGCTTACTGCAATATCCTCAACACTATCAGCTTAAGCCCTAAGCAAGTGCTGTTTGTGTCTGATGTGATTGAAGAATTAAAGGCTGCCGACGCTGCAGGCATGATGACCTGCCAAATGGTACGCGATAGCAAACAACGCACGGGTGAGTTCCGTAAAATCAGCAGCTTCGATGAGTTACTGATTGAATAACGTGATTGTTGAATAACACGATAGTCGACTCACTCAGCCAAGCTGATTTAGCCAAAATGAAAGCGACCTTATGGTCGCTTTTTTATGGGGCGGCTTATTTGCCCTTTTCCGTCAAAGGAAACGCGGCCGAGATACACTTTTTCACCTCAAAACGATAACCATACTCCGCTTTCTTATCCGGCGTTATCTGCAAAATCTCATAGTCATTTAACTCGATCACATTCGACTCGGCGGGCTTTTCACAACGCGAACGGCTATTGGCTTCAAGTGTAAACGCGAACGTCGCCAGCCATTGCCGGACTAAGTACTGATATTGAGTTCGCACCGAGGCGTAGGCCCTTTTGCGTTCTTCCTCTTCTTGCTCGCTGTCATCATGACTATTGTCAGCCTTGCTCGATTTATCGCTTTCAGAGTCAAGAGCTGTCTGAGTCAGCTCTACAATAGGTACCGTCAGCACATCGGTCGCATCCGGCAACTGTCCCGATTTAGGCTCGCGAGGAGCATGCTTAGCGGCTTCTTGGGGAGAGGTAATAAAGTTTCGAAACGAGGTTTCAATGCGAGTCTCTAGATCTATTAACAGGCTCAAGTGATATAAAACCACAGTCGCTAGCACGATACGGATCATAAAGGTCGTTTTACGAAATGAAGTATGCGATGTAAGCCGTAACGATTTGACACCTAAAGGTTTAAGCAAAAAAATCAATACTAAATAGATGGGAATAATCAACTGCAATGCCAGCAGCACAATCGCGCTCACCATTAAAAACCAAGCTGGCATATAGAGTAAAATCGCTAAGTTATGGGTGTAATCCAGATGACTTGCCGACACCCCAACCACTTCGTTCACGATAGCGCCTGACCAACCTAAGGCAAAATTGGCAATAATGGCGTAAAACAGCAACAACACGGCCTTGCCCGCTAGACTGTGCCAGACCCGCTCGAACACAGGCCAAAACTCGATGGCCATGGCGATGACAGCAATCACGGCGACCACACCCATCAAATCGGAACTAAAGGCCAATATCAAGGCAATAAGATACAGCTTTTGCGCAAAGGATAACTTAGCAAACCCTTGGCTTAAGTAGCACCACAACTTGCTCAACCCTAGCTGGAGCTCGCTAGACAAAGGCTTGATGACTTGCCGTAAGTGCTGGCGGGCAGATTCAGTGTAACGACCTAAATTCATTATAATTTTAAATTCCGGTTGCGATTAAGACACGCTTGAGTTGCCGATGTAAGCTGCAAAATCTATGGCGACACTCGCGTCACTTATGCCAGTGTAGCGACTAACTTTGGCAATTTACTAACAAAACTTGCCGAATCGTCCTTTAGCGGCGAAATGAATCTCCCGCGAGATTCTATGTCGATGATGCGGAACAGAAATACCGTTTAAATGGATTTGAAAGTAATACCTATGAATAAAATTAAAGCGACCTTAAGATCGCCTCAATGAAGTGTTATGAACCTAACTCAAAATAGACTCAAACGACACTTAACTCCCGCTCGGCAAAGACAGCTTTCGCGACAAACATGCCATTCAGTGCTGCGGGGAAGCCAGCATAAACAGACATTTGCAGTATCACTTCGACGATTTCCTGCGGTGCACAACCAACATTCAACGCGCCATTAATATGGACGTTAAGCTGCGGCTGACAATGCCCCAACGCTGTGAGCGCCGCGACTGTAACTAACTCACGCGTCTTAAGATCGAGTCCTTCACGTTGATAAATATCCCCAAAAGGATATTCGATAATGTACTTGCCCAAGTCGGGGCAAATATTTGCCAGACTGTTGATCACTTTCTCGCCCGCTTCGCCGTCGATTTCAGTCAGCTTAGCTAAGCCCTGCAAATACCTTTGATTACTCATTTTGACTCCTTAGGATTTGACCACAGAAGTCAGCTTACGCCTTAGAGTTAACTCTAAGTCAACAGTTGATTGATAAACTCAATCCACTGCGCCTCTTTCTCAGCATAATCGCGGTGCCCGCTCGCATTTCGCACCACAGACTGCAGCAGGCCAATTTTCTCGAAAAATCTGAGCGTATGCGCCGACAATCCAGTAAGTGCAGCAAACTGACCTATGTTCATAATCTAACGATCCGCAGGATGGTTAACACCATCATTCGTGGGCACATTTTCCAGATCGAATGGATTGACCCCTTCGAGGCAACCAATGTTGTAACCATATTCATGGGGATTGGAACGCCGCTGGTGATGGGTATAAATGCCACAAACGGAGCAAAAGTAATGCTTGGCGGTTTTGGTATTAAATTCATAGCATTTCAGTACATCATCACCCTTGAGGATCTTAATCCCCGCCAGCGGAACCGAGCCGACAATCGCGCCCTTACGGCGGCAGATAGAACAATCGCAGCGGCGAGGATTTTCAATGCCATTAGGCAGCGATAATTGCAACACCACAGCGCCACAGTGACAAGACGCTTGGTGTTCAGCTTGAATATGGGTGCTTCCGACTCGTTTAATCATACACTGCTCCTTGTTTCGCTTAATGTTATCGCTAAATGCCTATAACGCCATGGCTTGTCGCTTGTTCTTTATGCTGCTAGTCTGACCATCTTAAACGAGCGTTTCAACTCGCATTTTTAGATCGGCAATTCAATGCCAAACACACTGGAAAACACAATGGAAAAGTTTCTCGCACAGCACCCTATAGTGACCGAAATCCCCGTGGCTTGGGGCGAAATGGATGCGTTGCAACACGTCAACAACGTCGTCTATTTCCGTTATTTTGAGACAGCACGTATCGACTTTTTCAATCGCCTTTTCCCGCTAGATAGCCTGTATAAATCAGGTATTGGCCCGGTGATCAGCGAAAATCAGGCCCGCTATAAACGTCCAGTAACCTTCCCCGATACCCTATTGGTCAGCGTGAGTATCAGCGATATTCAAAGCGACAGATTTACCATGCATTATCAGGCGTTTAGTAAACAGCAGCAGGCCATTACGACGCTAGGCACCTCGGTTGCCGTAATGTTTAACTTTAAAACAGGTCAAAAAGCCGAGCTTCCCACAGAATTACTCGCCATTCTTAAACAACACGAACAAGCTTAAGCTAACCGAGTCGCAGGCTTAATTGCCAGCACACGTTAAGCCAAATTCGTAGGAGTATGTATGTCAGAAAAAGAGCAAATAGAAACCATCGTTGAACATCAACAGGATAAACAACGATTTGTGATCCCCGTTAATGGGCATGAGGCGGTACTGGAATATCGACTCGATGGCAAACATATCGACTTTAATCGTACTTATGTCCCCGGCGAACTGCGTGGCAAAGGTCTTGCCGAACGTTTAGTTCGCCACGGTTTGAAGTGGGCAAAAGCCCAAGATTACGAGATACAAGCCAGCTGCTGGTATGTGCAGAAGTTTTTGAAAAACTAGGCTTACAGCATCAGCGATGAAATTGTCAGCGGTACAGATCATTATTCCACCTTTCCTGTTGGGCTAGCGAAAGGCCAGAGGTGGATTTATCAAAGTTTCTAGTTACCAACTAACCTAGGACAAAACTGGATTTTGTTACTTGAACTAGCAGTAGTTTTCGTTCGGTACAGGCATAAGCGCTCCTTTGGCTCGCTGTGAATATATCCCTATACGCTCTACGAAACCATCCATGTTTTCGAAGGCCAAATCGTGCTTATACCTGAACTCAAGTGACGGTAACACGCTGTGATAATTAAAATTTTACAACAACTGCAAAGATCTACGGTCAACATCAATATAACCAGTTAAGTGGCTGACCGCTCTGCTCTCAAAGTTAAATCAATCACAATAATTTCAATTGAAGATACATTTGGGAATTGGTCCGATATCCCAAGCCAATATTCTTCCATAGCCTTTTTTAGCTCAGAAACATTAGTTCTTTTACCTTCAATTTCCCAACACTTACCGGGATCTTTACCTTGCCAAACTAGTAAAAAAATCCCACAACCAGCAGTTTCCTCACGCAAGTAATCTCCTGCAAGCTGATTTCTCAAACGTTCACATAAATCAGGTCCTGACCAACCTTTATCTAATAACTTGAGTTCTATCGGTACTGGGGATTTTATGTTCGGATGCTGAAACCAAATATCTGGCCGTTGATTATTAGCCAAGTTAGCCTCTTCAGCACATGTATAGCGACTATGCGCTTTTTCGTTCAACCAATGCGCGATAATTTTACGCATCTCTGTTTCATCTGCAGCCTTTTGATACGTTTCCGCTAGGCTATCATTGCCACGTTCAACCCAGTTTTTGAAATCATTTAAACGCAATACGCCAAGATCAAAAAGCTGCCGATGAGTGGCTGGAGTCATTTCAAGTGCCACCCCAAAATCTCGAACTTGTTGAGCTGACCAAAGTTCACGTTCGGCATCTTCCTCTGCCCGTTTGTACGCGCGTTTTTTCATCCATTGTCGATAACTATCATCAGGATGGAGTCGAGCTAACTCAATTAAAGCTAGATAAGTATCCTTACCTGGGATTTCTACCAGATAATTAAATAATTGATTTCGAGCATCTTGTGCATCATCACGCAACTCTGGAGAGTAGAAATCCTCACCTGAATGGTCTGTATCATCACTCGCACGAATAAAACAGTGCATCATTAGATATAATGATTTGAGATAAAAGGCCGTACGAAATTTCCCAGCAGCCGTACCATTCCCTAAATCATTACGCCGCCCGCCTGTTAACGCAGTTATAAAGAGTTGTGCAGCCAGCGTTGCTTCGCCCGTATCTGTATCTTTTTCTTCCAACCAAGACTCGACAGCTTGAATACCCGTTTCAGGTTCCATATCCACCCAGAGTGCATACCAGTTGGGTAATAAATCATCGGAGTCACAATGCTCCACTTTAGACTTTGCCAAATCAGCAAGAAACTCAGTAGTAGCGCCACCATTAGTCAGAATTTGAAGGCAATACCGTAAATTTTGCTGATGACTTATCTGATTGATAGAGACCCATTGACTAATGGGCTCAACTAACTCGGAGTGCAACCAAGGTGCGTTATAAACTAGACCGTACAATATATAATGCAGAGGTTTATCGGCTTTGCTATTTTCCAACTCCCAATAAAGCTCTTTAATTACGGCTGCTTTAACTTGATGAGGATGCGCCTTGTACATACTTTCCAACCAACTTGGAAAGCCACTAAGTTCATATGTGGTATAACGTAAAGCATGCTCTACTTCTGCATCGGTAAGGTTTAGTGGAAAGCCAGCGACATCTTGAGCCTCGAACTCCAACCCGACCATAGCAAAAATAAGCGAATAGCTTACGGAACTTGTGTCTGCTCCGTCAGAACGAAGAGCCGGTTGATAAGCTCGCCAATGAGCAATTGCTGCGTCACGAAATGCGTAGGCAACGTCTTCTCCAAACGCATCAATGAGTAAACGCCAGTCGACTTTTCGTCCACGGCTCATTCTCATTCCGTGGCCTTCTTCTATTTCTTTTAGCAACCAATATTGATCATTGCTTAACACTCCAGGACTAAGGTTTTGCGGATTTCTTATCGCATCCGGATTGGCACGCAATCTTTTTATCCATAGAGCCCGTTCATCTTTCTCTTTTTGGCGTTTAGCCTGATATTGGCTTTCATAAGGGCTCTCTTCCCGATTAATATTCCGCTGTTTTAACGAAGCTAAGCGCTCCACAAGCGACGACTCAAGTATTGGATTATCTAAAATGGTTTGTCGTATGCGTTCTAACCATTCTTCGGGCTCATTTTCTTGCTCATAAAGGCGAAACGCTAATGAAAGAGCGACCAGTTTGTCATCCTCAAACTGCTGGGATGTTATAAACGTCAGCACTCGCTCAAAAGCATCGGCGTTAAATTGCCAATAATGCTCAAGCCAATCCACTTGCCATATATTCGTCAATCGATCATTACTGCGTTTATTAGTTTCACGTGACTTGGTTACATTTTTCCAAAATAAAGCATCGTTTAACTCTGGCCAACTTGGAACCAGATCATGAAGTTTATGCTTATGTTCACTGAAATCTTCTCCATGCCAGTAACGAATTGCAGGCACTTTAAGCAAAATAGAGAGTATTGCATCACTCAAGCTTTCAACTGCCCTAGCAATAATTAGTCGCTCAACAACATGACAAGCAGGGCCAATCAACCAAATGAACTCTTTAGAAACCTTACATTCGCTATGTTCAAGATGTGGTTCTAGGCCTAAAAAATGATTTATACCAACCACAAGCTCATAAAGAACGCTCTCTTTAGAAAGATCTACACTGTTGGAGATTCGATCAATAAAAGTATGTAAAGATGTACTTAAGCCTGAATAACTGCGTCGTTCATAAGGTGGGAGTTTATCAATCGATGACAATAAAAAATTGATACTTTGCAAGTTGGCGGGAGCATCACTCAACAATTCAGCCAACAGCTCTCGCGGAAGTTCAGCAGGCACTTCATTTAACGCTTTCCACAGCGTCATTTTTTGCTCAACTGTACCCGTTGTTGAAATCGCTCTTACGGAGGCAATCCGAGCATATATTCCTCTTTCTGATGCTATCGCAATAGGCATAAAATCCTCAACACAAGCAGTCATATTGCCTTGCCAGACAAGCCTGCCCAGAAAGAAAATCGCATCGTCGTTATTTGCATATTCGACGATAAGCTGCCTAACCTCATCAGACAGATCTGGCTGAGCAATTCGCGCAATAGCACTGTTGTTTCGGGCAGAGCGATCATCCTCATCAGCAACGATTCGCCTAACGATATCGATAAGAATACTTTTCCTTTCATTAAGCGGTAGGCGAGCTATATCACCGCCTTCGACGGCAATTTCGGGATGAAGAGCAAGTGCTTTTTTACGAATAGATGGATCGAATAAAATAAGCCAAGGCAGAATAGGTCTTAATCGGGGAGTAACAACCAGCTCACCATATTGAGCTTTGAAGATCAATGACTCTACTGCGCACCGTGAATTCCCGGTTTCAATTAGAGAATAGAGCCACTCGGCAGTAAGAAGCTCTTTTATCTCTCGATGCCGAAAACGTACTGCACCGTAAATAATGTCATTAAATAAACCACGTTCAAGCAATGCTTTTACATCGTTTGGGCTCCAATCATGCAGCACACTCTCGGCATCAATACCCACTTTTTCATGGGTCTGATCAGGTACAAAAATTCCAGCCTCACCCGTCAAGGTAACTGCCGCAGCCAAAATTCTAGCCCCCTCACGCGCTTTTTCTTTATTTAGCGGTTGCGGTTTACGATCAAGATTAACTTCTTTAAGACGTAGTTCGATATTGTGCTGTAATGACTCAAGCCTACTGCCAAGTTTGCCATCGTCTTTCCATTTCTCAAGCAAGCCTTCTAGGTCAAAAGGCCTTTCTGCAATAGTTAGAAGATTTGTGCGTTTGATATCTGCAATTAATTTATCAACGTTAGGTGTAGATCTATATTCGGCAAACTGCCGTATAGCATCCAAGTCTAATGGCCTAAGTTGATAAACCCGAAGAGGGCCTTCTGCCACCTCTTCGCCACTAACTGAATCATTTTCTCTCTCCTCAAATGATTCTTTTTGTTGTGATGAAGCAAAAGGCAGCGAATCTTCAACAATTTTTTTATCAGCTTGAAAACGCCAAGCATAGGGTCGACTAGAAATATAGACATGTGCTCGATGACCAGCCTTTTTTATCTTTTGTGAAAAAAGCTTTATTGCCTTTTCAAAAGTTCTCGGGTTATCCAAACGAGCTTCATCCACTGAATCAAGGAAAAACCAAGCATCTTCCGAAGACTTCAGCCACAATCCAAATTGCGATGCCGTACCAACTTCAAAAGCATCTTCAAAATTAACGCCTATATCTTCAATACGAATAAAAAATGCTGCACGACCTTGCTCAATTGCATATTCGGCTTGTGTATGCATCTCGAAAGTTTTACCTGCGCCCGCATCAGCCAGAATGACGACTCGATATTCCGCCTCTAAATCAGACCAGTCTTTTGGCTTCTCAAGGCCAAGAAACATTTCAAAATTTTCTTCAGATGCAGTATCGCGAGCGACTAGCGAGAAAGTCCGTTTCAGCGGAACATGGCTTGTGTCCATTTTCACCCCAAATAGCGACATAGTGCTTAACCTGGATTCAATAAAATAACTGATCGATCTACATTACCCTTTCAACTTAAGCTTTGCGAATCATTAACTTGAAAACTCAATAACCTATCATGAAAATTGCTTACCATTGAACAAGAGGTAGCAAGAAAAGCATGGGAATAGCAGAATGGATTAAGCACCCGCATGGATGTGACCGTCCGTGGCATGGATGCCACGTCCGAGCATACACGGATGTACTTGCTGCGAGTCACAGAAATGCGTGTGCTTAAGCTTCGGAGTAAGGCTTACTCTGTGAAGGATCTTGTGTATAAGCCGCTGACTGGCTTATATGGAAGCAGTTTCGCCGTTTAGACCAGCTAAGATTTCACGAATATCTTCGGGGATAGGTCGACTCTTTTCACAACTGTAGTCGTAGTGGACTAAGGTGGTTTTCACTTCCGCAGTTTTACTGCCCGCTTGCCAACAGGTTTGGGTCAGTTCGAAACTGCTATTACCGATACGGCTAACATAGGTTTTAACGGTGACATTCTTGCCGTAATAAGTCGGCGCGATAAAGGCCACGGTAAATCCCGCCACGATTAAGTTCCACTGATGCAAATCCAATTCTGGATTAAAAATCTCGAAGATTGGTGTACGCGCCGCCTCGCACCACACGGGGATCACTGTGTTGTTAATATGGCCTAGGCCGTCGGTTTCGGTAAATCTAGGCTGGATGTCGAGGCAGTATTCGGTGGCAGACATGCAAACTTCCTTTTTATAATTGTATGAATGGAAGAGTGTGGCGATTATCGCATTAAAGCCAAACCACCAAACTCATCCATTATCCTAAGCGAAACGACGTCTTACCACTAGCCTAAAACCTAAAACTGACAGCTCGCGGTTTCAGGGGTTTGCTTGCCGTTAGCATCGTACTTTTTCATACAGCCAGCTTTACCCATATCATAGATTTTTTCGTATTCTAGCTGACCGTTACGGTAGGACTTAAACACACCATGGCTTTTTGGGTTTTCTAGGTGATAGATTTTTCGCCCCTTAGTCACATGGGAAAAATCCGAGAATCCTGGTTCTTCCTGATAGATCACTCCGTTGATATAGCGCTTGTGGATCACATGCTGTTCATCGATACGCAGCATTTCATTCGCTATCTTGCCATTCATGTCGTAACACACTTTATCCACGGCATAATTGCTATCGAGGTCTTCAATACAACTCACGGCACCATTATCAAAGTACTCCCGCTGTATACCGCAGCGCGCAATGGCGTTATCCCAGTAGTAAGGTTCACCGTTCCACATTTCGCCTTCTTGCTGGCAGTAGTTCCACAGGCTTCTTAATTGCCCATTAGGATAGAAACTATAATGGGGGCCAGAGACACGGTTATTCACTTGGTGACCATACCGGGAGAGTGAGTAACCACCATCAGTGGAATAACTGATACTTGGGCCGTATTCCTTACCCGCTTTAAAGGCCTTCATATACTTTAAACGGCCGTTAGAATCGAATCGATATTCTTTATCAACTGACCCATTAGTGTAATAAGTTAATTCGGATAGTCGGCCGCCGCGATACACGCGCTGCTCACCATCTTTAATCGAGCTAGTCTCAGCATTTTTTGAGTTTAACACACCCTCACAATCGCCTGTGTAAGGCTCTTTTCGCATCATGCATTCATCCTGCGAGGGTTTAAGCTTAACGGCTGCATTAAACTTATACTGACTCAATTCATTGAGATCGCCGTTAGGCTCGAGCCACATTTGTGGGCCATCTAACTCGCCATAATGATAGTTAGCAACATTGCTGACGGCATTTGGGCCTGAATACCATAAGCTTTCACCGTGGAGTCGGCCCTTATCATAATGTTTAAGGGCAAACATAAAATTATCTTTATTGAATAACTTTGCCTCACCTTGACGTAGGCCATTCTCATAGCTGACTTCAGTCTTGTAGAGATAGGTAACGGATTGCTTAGTGGTAAAAGCATCGTTAGCATCTGGCGTTCGGATATACACCCAAGGGCCTGAACGTTTACCATCAAGGTAGCTGCCTTCACCCGTTTGAAAGCGATAGTCCCCTTGGGTGACCTTTTCCACCCAAGCGCCTTGTTTTACGCCCTTTTGGTATTGGCCTTTACTGCCATCAGACTCAAGCCACTCGCCATCTTTTACGCCATTGAGATAAATGCCCTTTTCGGACAACTTCTTCGCGCCTTCGGTACTGGAATCGTAATCTGGGGTATAGATTTCACTCGGGCCATCGGGCACGCCCTTGTTGTAGTGAATAAAGCCGTAGTTATCGGCGTCATCCATAATAGACTGCAACACCCATTTGCCCTGTTTTTGGCCGTCGAGGTACTCGCCTTCCCAGTAGGTTTCACGGCTGTCGGCTTCAATCCACTTACCCACTTGCTTACCCAGCTTATAGTCACCGGCATACATCACACTGCCATTGCGGGCATCGTAGGCAGCAAAGTGACCATCAAGCTCACCCTGCACATAATGGGCTTCACTGGCAACGCCAGCCCAAGTACTGCCCATGCTCATATATTCATAGAAAGCGCCGGTACGCGGAATTTTGTCGCTGCCATTTTTAAGCCAATCGATGTCGTCGGCCTCGTAACCAATGGCCACCAGCATAAAGCCGCCATCTTCTTCGACATAGGCACTGCGATCAAAGGTCGCGACTAGACTGTATTTTCGTTCACGCCCCTCGGCATCTTTATCGGTGCGAGTCACGGGATAACGCAGCTTGTATTCCACTGCGGTTTTCACATCCGTCGGCGTACCTTCAGAGTTTCGATAACCGATTAAGGTTGGCTTGAGCTTAGATGACCCATCAAGAATCGCTTTGATGTCAGGATCTTGGACACCCTCAGCCTCATAGGTCATACGGTATTGCTGTGGCGGAATTTGGCTTAGCACTTTACGGACGCCGCCCACGGTAAATGTGGTAATGGTCGGTGCTACTGCATCGAGCACAACTTGTAGGCGCGGTAGTTTAGTCAGCTCTTCGCCCTCAAAGCCATAGCCGCGCAGATGCTGACCATCTTCATCCTTGAGCATGACGATCACTTCTTTGGTGCCACCCTTATCGAAGTCATAGTAAAACACAGCCACAATTTCAGCGCGGCCGTAATCGTCAATGCGCACGCCTGGCGCATCGCCGTAGAGCATTTCGCTCCATACGTGCTGGTCTTTTTGGTAGAAATCGAGCCATTGGCCGTTAGGAAGATCCACGGGACCGTGAACCACTTTGTCGAAATCCGCCGCCACCGCAGCAGGAATGACCGCAAAAGAAGAAAGTAACACAGCACCGACAGCGGCGCATAAATGACGAATCGAAAGTTCCATTTAACTATCCTTTACACCGACACCTTGCGCCTCGTGCGCACTAGTAAACGGGGCGAATTTTAAGCTAAGTTAGGCGCTTCAGGAAGTAGCAGAAACAAAAAAGGCCGCAATAGCGGCCTTTAGTAACAATGACTTAACAATCAGTTGTTATACATAGCATTTATTTCATGGGCATATTTATGGTAAATCATTTTGCGGCGCAACTTGAGCGTTGGGGTAATTAAACCCGCTTCCATCGAGAAAGCTTCAGGCAAGAGGGTGAACTTTTTAATCTGTTCAAATCCCGCCAGCTCATGCTGCAACTGCTTTAAACGCTGCTCAAAATGTTCAACCACATGACTATGGCGCAGCAATTCTAAAGGCGACTCATACTTCAGCCCTTTGTCCTTCGCCCACGCTTCCAGTGACTCAAACGCTGGCACAATTAAGGCGGTCACATAGTTACGCGCATCGGCAATAATCGCCACTTGTTCGATAAAAGGACAACAACCCACAGCGCCCTCAACCCGTTGCGGCGCAATATATTTGCCGTTAGAGGTTTTCATTAACTCTTTGATACGGTCGGTAATAAATAAGTTACCTTTCGCATCGAAACGCCCTGCATCACCGGTTTTTAACCAACCATCTTCAAATGCTGCAGCCGTATCTTCAGGACGATTGTAATAACCACGCATCACAGTGTCGCCACGAACTAAAATCTCATCGTCCTTACCCAGCTTAATTTCGATTTCAGGTAGGACTTTACCGTTTGATCCGGCAACACGATTGTCCAAGGTGTTACAGGTCACAGTGGCGTTGGTTTCGGTCATGCCGTACCCACAAAGTACAGGAATATTAATCGCATGAAAGAAACTGCCAACATTCACATCTAATGCCGCGCCACCGCAGGGCATAAACTTCAAACGTCCACCGAGCACAGCTTGCAACTTGCTATACACAAGTTTGTTAGCTAAACGCCATTGCAGCGATAACCATAATCCGCCCTTAGCACGACCTTGGCCGACTTCGAACTGACGCCCGCCAACGCGCATAGCCCAAGCAAACAGCCTCTTACGGCCATCGGCTGACTTGGCGACTTTATCTTGTACGGCACTGTACACTTTTTCGAGGAAACGCGGCACCACACACAAGGTATGTGGACGTACGGCGCTAATCGCCTCTTTCACTCTTTGGGTATTTTGCAGATAAACGTTATGACCGCCACGGCACAAAACGTAGAAACTCCAACTGCGCTCAAATACATGACTTAATGGCAAAAATGCTAAAGACACATCGCCAGCTTTAAAAGGCAAAATATGATCGTGTTGACGTATAGTCGAGGCCATATTGCGGTAATCCAGCATCACGCCTTTAGGATCGCCCGTGGTGCCAGAGGTATAAATTAAGGTCAGTAAATCATCGAGATTAGCCGCCTGTAAACGCTGGTTAAGCTCAACTTCTTGTGTCATCGCTTTCGCATCGCCCGCTAGCAGGGCATCTAAATGCCAATGCTGGAAAGCTTTGTCAGCAGCAAGTGCCACGCTGGCATCAAAAACAATCACATGCTCTAGGCTTGGGCATAAGCTTTGAAGCTCGCAGGCCATAGCGTATTGTTTAGCATCGTCGACAAAAATGACTTTCGCCGCCGCATCGTTAACGATAAAGCTCGCCTGCTCGACGGTACTGGTGGGGTAAATCGGCACCACAACGGCGCGACTTTTAAGCGTCCCGACATCGGCACAGGTCCACTGTGGGCAGTTTTGCGCCAAAATAACGCAACGGTCTTGCACTTGTACGCCAAGTTCGATCAACACTTGTGCAATTTTACTGCTAATTTGGTCAAAGGCTTGCCAGCTCACCTGATACCAAGGAGCGGCCATTTCAAAACCTTCCAGCGCTATCGCGTCTTTTAAAGACTCGCTCTGCTGCTGTAATAGTCGAATAACATGATATTGATCGAGAGACATAAGAGACTCACCTTTTAGCTTACAAGTGTACCGCTTTTGCGCCATTCTACCTGAAGGCCAGTCAAAAACTAAGAGTTTTTGCTCTAATCTTGTGCAAGCTGAGTCCCAATATTGCAATCTATATCCGTTTAGCCGCTAATGACATCTCCCTTCCAGAGGGTTTTCTTGCCCCAAATCAGTACTATGCTCCCAAGTATCATTAAGAGCATATCCCAGATAAACCAATCGCCTAGATTGCCGCCATCGCGTAACGATGCAAGGCTGATGGACACCCACAGGGAATGCCCCGCAACAACCATCATAGTGAGCGTGACATGCAACACTCGGCGACACATGCAGCCAAAACCTAAGGTCAAAGCGCAGGCCCAGTAAGTGCTAAGCACCAGATGACCCACTAATGGCATATTCAGATCACCACTGAGCCAACCCAGCAGCAGACTACACGCCAGCATAATGCCGACGACCACATTCAGCAGTCGTTGCTGGCCACGGCAAAAAGCCGCTATGAGTCCTTTTCGACCATCAAATCCTGGCATCAGTAATAAGGTTTCGGTCGAGCGCGAACGCTGCACTCGACTCCAATGCACCAGAGCACAGCTAATCACGCTGAACTGTGCCAACAGCAGTAATACAGGGAAATTCTGATGGAATTGGTGCGATAACACCCCAAGCACTAGGCAGACTGCCGGTATAAGCAGCAATAAAATCGTCAGCATAGGGCCGATAAAAAAATTAGTGGGATGCAGATAACGCTCAAAGCGGCTCAAAATGCGCATCGATTGCAAATTTGGCAGCCAGAACCAGCCCATTTCGAGGCCATTGAGGTACACGGTTCTCGCCTCAGCACGCCAAGGTAAAGCACGGCAGGCACGGATAATGAAAGCACCTAGCACCACCAGTGCAATCGCACTTAACCATAGGGAAATATAACCTGTAATCAAGGAGATAAATGGCACTAAAACAAACAATAAAAAGGAGGCGTAAAACCACTGAGTGCTGAGTAAACACAGGCAAATAAAGGCAAAACTCATCACCAAGGCCAACACTAAGGTGGGTAGACTAGACGTTGAACCCAAAGCTAAACAAAACAATACGCTTATGCCAAATACGCTGGTTAACACCACAGCACTTTGAATATAAATATGGCGGCGATAATGGGGAATTAACTGGGCGCATTCACTCGCCATCAAGCGTATGAGTTGCCATGCTACCGCCGCCGAGCTTGAGATAATCCCCATAGAAAACAACAGTTCAGCACTGTCATTTTTACCATAAACCGCAGCGATACAAGCTAAGATCACCCCCAGTATAGCCGTACCTAAAAAGCTCACACTGCCGATATCAAAACACCAAAAGCGCAGCATGCCATTGAAAGGATTCATTCGCTGGCTCGTTCTTTTGCCCTTCGCGACTTGTATCTGCTTATGGTGCGCCGCACTCATCTGTGTAGCTCCATAAAAAGCTGTTCCAGATTAAGGGCTTCGTTCTTTGATACACCCGAGATTGGCGCGCTGTGCTCGCCTAAATCCACCAGCACAGAATCACCGACACGGCTGAGCACAGTGACCGACTCAGGCAAAACTGTTGCAGGCGCGAGTGTGAGTAAACGCACTTGTTCCCGTAGAGCATCGATTTCTTTAAACAGCACTAATTCGCCGCGTTTAATCAGCGCCACATGGCTGGCAACCCGCTCGATATCTGAAGTGATATGGGATGAAAACAGTACAGCGGAGCCGGATTCGAGGGCGAGATCGAACAAATCGACCATAAATTTGCGCCGCACAATCGGGTCGAGACTGGCAACCGGCTCATCGAGGATCAATAGCTCAGGACGATAAGCCATCGCCATAATCAAGGCTAGCGACTGTCTTTGCCCCACAGATAAACGTTGCACCTGTTGGGTCACATCTAACTCGAACCGTACTAGCCAATCTTGTTCTAATTGCCTGTCCCAATTGGGATAAAAGCTGCGGTGTAAATCGAGGGCGCGCTCAATGGTAAACCCTTCATAACCAAAAGGTTGCTGCGGCACATAACCTAAGCGCTCCTTTGCCTTTGAGGTTAAGTTTTCGGGCATTTCGCCTAAGGTAACAATACTGCCAGAATCCGGCGTAAGCACGCCTAAGGCGCAGCGCATTAGGGTCGATTTACCCGCCCCATTTTGCCCCAATAGCCCGACCACCATGCCCGCCGACAAAGTTAACGATAAATCCTTAAGCGCCCACTTTTCACCCGCGTCTTTGCCGCGAAAGACTTTATTCACTTGGCTAAATTCAAGTATTGGTGTGCACGCTTGGTCCATCGAATTTCATCCTTTTTTATTCTATTTATCGATAATTGACAGTAGGTTAACGCTAGTCTTGCCAGCGTTCATTTATCAATTGTATTAACTCAGACAGGCTGACGCCTAACTGTTTAGCCTGCGACAACAAAGCATCGAGTTGGGGTTCGAGCATGCTCGCCCCCGATGCCATAGTCTCAGTGCGCAGCGCGACTTTTGTCGCTTGACCGCGGCGGCGCTCGAGCCACCCCTGATCGACAAGCTGCTGAATTGCGCGGGAGACAGTCATAGGATTCACTGCAAGATGCTCGGCAATCTGGCGCACAGAGGGCAAAACATCATCCACTTGCAGTTGACCGCCCACAATTAAGCGCACGACTTGCTCGTGTAATTGTTTATAAATGGGTTCACCACTGCTGGGGTTGACATTTAAAAGTTCTAACATTAGCCTTTACACACTGTATTAATACATTGATACACCGATACACTGGTAGTTAAATTAACACACTCGTCCTGAAATGCAAAAAGGAAAGCGCGCATGATAGATAGCATGACACACAGGAAGTTAAGCCAAACCGCTCAACGCCCTTCGCCCACTCGGCAACTGCATGGTACGGCTAATACCACGCTTGCCACATGGCGCACGCATATTTTAGGCTCGCGCATATTAAGCATAAGCGCACTTATGCTGGCGATGGCAAGTACGGCGACATGGGCGAGTGATGTAAAAAGTCAACAGACACAAGCGGCTGATATCGCGAGTAACATAGCGAATAACACCGACACTTGTTATGTAGAAGGTGTATCCGATCGCCTAAACTGCGGTTTTGTGACTGTGCCAGAAAATCCTAACAAACCCGATGGCAAACAGATCCAAGTGCATTACGTCGTTTTGCCCGCGGTGAAAAACGTCAACCATGAAGAAGCCTTACTCGCCATTGCTGGCGGTCCAGGACAATCGGCCATAGACAATGCCGCGGGTTTCGATGCCATGCTGAGCAAAGTCCGCCAACAGCGGGATATCTTGCTGATCGACCAAAGGGGCACAGGCCGCTCGAATCTGCTGACCTGCGATGAAGGCGCGCAATCTCCACTGTCATTCGATGATGACAATGCCGACACCAAAGCCGAAACCCAAAAATGCTTAGCCAAAATCGATGCCGACGTCACCCAATACGGTAGCCTCAACGCGATTAAAGACTTCGAAGCCGTGCGTCAGCATTTAGGCTACAAAAAACTGCATATTTACGGCATCTCCTACGGCACTCGTATGGCGCAGCTTTACATGCGTTTATACCCAGCACACTTAGCCACAGTGACCTTAGATGGCATAGTGCCGATGCAACAAAGCGTGTTAGAAATCGGCGCATCGATTGATCGGGGCTTTGATTTACTCTTTAAAGATTGCCAAGAAACCGCCGCTTGTCATGCCCAGTTCCCTGAGCTTAAAGCCGAATTCGACCAAGTCGCGGCCTCACTCGCCAAAGCGCCCGTGATGGAAAACGTCTACGATCCTGTCACAGGTGAAAAGACCATGCTGACCATGACGCGCGGTAAATTCTACGGCTCCATCCGCATGGCGCTGTATCAAGCCAATGTGCGCGCCTTAGTGCCCCATGCAATTCATCAAGCCGCAAAACACAACTTCCAACCCATACTCGGTTTGTATTCCCTCACTATCGACAATGCTGGCATGGCGATGGGTATGCACGCATCCGTGGTCTGTGGCGAAGATATGCACCGTATTACGCCCGCCATGCGCGAGCAGGCTCAGCACTCCTTTATGGGCAAAACTATGCTCGAAGGCTTAGAAGCCACCTGTGAAGTATGGAAAGTCCCCGCGGTCGATGACAGCTTTAGCGAGCCCATCAGCAGCGATATTCCGACCTTGTTGTTATCCGGCGAAATCGACCCTGCGACACCACCGAGTTGGGGCGAGTTAGCGATGGAAAAACTCACCAATGCCAAACACTTTGTCGCACCCTATGCGACCCACGGCGTAGCCTATCAAACCTGTGCCAATAACCTGATCGCCGATCTCGTTCGCTCGGGTTCCGTTAAGGATCTCGACGGCGAATGTTTAAAGAAAGATGTGCGCCGCAGCTTTTATTTGAATGCCAGCTCGGTAGAACCGCTTGATGCGACCAGCACAAAAACCACAACGACTGATGATAACGCCAGCACTGGGGCCAAGGAGTAAGCCATGATCAAAGTATCCAACCTTTCCAAGCGCATCGGTGACGTACAGGCGCTCAATGACTTAAGCTTCGTCGCCCAAAACGGCCAAATCACAGGATTACTCGGCCCCAACGGCGCGGGTAAAACTACCTGTTTACGCACGATTTTTGGCTTGCTGAAACCCGATAACGGCAAAGCAGAAATCGAAGGCATAGATGTCGCCATCGACCCTATCGGTGCTAAGCAGCAACTCGGGTTATTCCCCGACCCTTTTGGTCTCTACGAACGTTTAACGCCACGGGAATACATTCGTTATTTTGCCGAGCTAAGCGGCTTATCCTCCAAGGAGGCCAAGGAAGCCACCAGCCAAGTGATTGCGAAATTACGTTTGGAAGACATTAGCGATCGCCGCTGCAAAGGCTTCTCCCAAGGACAAAGGATGAAAACCGCCCTCGCACAGGCCATTGTCCACAGCCCGAGCAATATTATCCTCGACGAACCAACCCGAGGGCTCGATGTGATGAGCACTCGCCTGCTGCGTGACATTCTTATCGATCTTAAAAATCAAGGACATTGCGTGCTGTTTTCTAGCCATGTGATGCAAGAAGTCGCCGCACTGTGTGACCAAGTGATCGTTATGGCTCAGGGCAGAGTCGTCGCCATTGGCAGCCCAACCGAACTGTGCACCCAAACGGGTAAAGACACACTCGAAGAAGCCTTTATTCAACTGATCGGCACAGATGAAGGGATAGCGGCATGATGACTCAGCAAAGATTACGCCCGCTGGTTTTAACCTTTAAGAGCTTGATATGTAAAGGCGTGGAATTAAAGAACATGGTTAAAGGAATGACAGCATGAATAAAATAATGGCTATGGTTCGTAAAGAACTCATCGACGCCGCCCGCGATAAGCGCTCTGTGATGGCGGGGCTTTATTACGCCATTGGCACGCCGCTGATCATGTGCGGCCTGTTTATGGTGTTAATTGGTCAGCTGACGAGTCCAGATGATCTAAAAATCACTATCACCAATCCCGATAAAGCACCGGATTTAGTGCGTTTTTTGTCGAATAAAGGCATCAGCAGCGGTGAAGTGAAGGACAGTGAACTTAAAGCCATAGAGCTTATCATCAGCACCGACTATGCCGCGCAGATGAATCAAGGCAAAGGCGCCGAGATCACGATTGTTGCCGATAATTCCGATGAAAAACTGCAAAAATCAATTCGTAAACTCGAGAAGCAACTGCAGTCCTACAGCGCAGAAATGGGCAGCCTACGGCTGATTGCCCGCGGTATCGATCCCCGCGTGATGCAGCCACTGAAGGTCAGTGTCCACGACCAAGCGACCACAGACTCTAAGGGCGGAATGATTTTAGGGTTTGCGATTTTCACTATGATTTACTCGGTATTTATCTCGGGCATGAACCTCGCCATAGATACCAGCGCGGGTGAACGCGAACGTAACTCGCTAGCTCTGTTACTCAGTCATCCATTGACCACACGCCAATTAGTGCTGTCGAAAATCATCGCAGTGAGTCTGTTTGCCCTCTTAGGCTTAGTGCTGATTTTGCTGGTATCTCGAATCGCCTACACCTTTGTACCTTGGCAGGAGCTGGGCTTTAGCGTCAACATCACCACGGAATTTATGGCGCTGATGTTAGTGGTCGGTATTCCCGTCGCGTTAATGGCCGCTTGCCTACAATTGTTTGTGTCTTTCATGGCGAAAACCTTTAAGGAAGCCCAATCCTATCTGACTATGGTGCTGTTTGTGCCCTTAGCCTTATCGATGGCCGCCAGCTACAACATAGCGCCAGACATGCTGCAGTGGCTGCCAGTTTCGGGTCAGCAACAGGCATTAATGGACTTTATCAAAGGTAAAGACTTGCCCATGTTGCAGTTACTGGTTTCGACCTTAGGCACGCTCGCCATCGCGATATTGCTGGCGTTTGGCATGGAAAGGTCGCTCAAGAGTGAAAAAGTGATCTTCGGTTTGTAAGGTAAATCGATTGCTCAACTTGGCGGCGATCACCAAATCGTCTCCAAGTTGAAAACCTCAATAACTACGGGAGTTTGTTATGGAAAACGAATATGTCTTAATGGTGATTATGGTCACCTTCATCATAGGAATGAGTGCTACTGAGATGCTTAAGCACTATCTAAAAGCGCGCCAATTTGGAGTAGGCGCCGCAGACGATAGCCATCTTAAGGATAAAGTGACTCAACTCAGCCTACAAAACCAAGCACTGATCGAGCGAGTACAAGTACTTGAAAAAATCGTGACAGAGCCAGAGTACGAGCTAAAGCAGCAGATTAATCAGTTATGAGCCCTAAACGAACAAAACAATAAAGCCATTGAATTTCAGTGGCTTTATTGTTTTTATAAGCTAGATAGAAGCTTACTTAGCCTTAGGCCTGAATGGTTTGATAACCGACTCATTGCACTCTAAATACGGGCCTTCCATCAAGTCGATACAGTACGGAATGGCGGGGAACACGGCATCTAAACATTCGCGAATCGATTTTGGCTTGCCGGGTAAATTCACGATCAAAGAATCGCCCCGTAAACCTGCGGTTTGGCGCGATAAAATGGCAGTGGGGACAAATTTCAATGACTCGGCGCGCATCAACTCGCCAAAGCCTGGCATCATGCGATCACATACGGCTTCTGTGGCTTCAGGGGTAACATCGCGTTTCGCTGGGCCAGTGCCACCCGTGGTGACAATCAAACAGCAGTCCTGCTCGTCGGCCATTTTGATTAAGGTAGCTTCAATCACATCCTGCTCATCGGGGATCACTTGATAAATCGGCTCCCACTCGCTGGTGAGGTAGTCGTTGAGCGTGTCGATAATCGCCTTGCCTGAGATATCTTCATAAATCCCCGCGCTGGCGCGATCGCTTACCGTCACAATACCGATTTTTGCTTTGCTCATAGGAAATCCCCAATGATGTTGAAATAAAACCCTGCCGAAATAAAAAATGTCGACATCAAGCATGGAAGAAGCCGCTGCATCTTCGACCTTAAGTCGCAGCTAAAATAGCATAAATGCTCGGAAAAGGGGGCGACTAAAACGTGATGGGGTTCGCGCTATGCTATTGAAAAATGGCGGGCAGAAAATCTAAAAGACAAAAAACCAAGGCAAACTAAACAGGCTCGCCTTGGATTTTATCGTTAATGCAGTCAGGTTTAGCTAACCTGCGCTAACGTAGGTAAGGAGGGAAATGCGCCTTTTTGCCCGCAGGTAATCGCGCCGCAGCGAGTGGCAAATACCACCGCCGCCTCTAAGTGCGCTTTGCTTTCGAGCCTTTGTTTCAAGGTCAAATTGCCTAAATCGTATTCCAGATCTAAGCCTAAGGCGAACAGGAAGCCTGAGATAAAACTGTCGCCCGCGGCCGTGGTATCGACGGCTGAGATTTTAGGAACTGGGACGCTAAACCTTTGCTGCGCTGTGATGCATTGCACTGGGTTGGCGCCATCGGTGACCAAAATCACCTCAACCCCTTGGGCGAGGCAGAACTGCAGATAATCTTCAAAGCTCTTATCCCGCGCCAGCGCTAAATAGTCCGCTTCTTCGCGGCTCATTTTCAGCACTTGGGTGTAACGGAAACACTGCTCAACCCGCTCGGCCAGTAAAGACGTATCCTGCCACAGGGATAAACGCAGGTTCACATCGAAACTCACTAAAGTCGCGAATGCATTGGCACATCGCGCGCCATAAAGGCTAGTGTTAAAGATGGCGGTTTCGGTAAAGGTATTCGAGCAAAGGTGAAAAATATCAATTTCTTGCCATGGAATAGTGTCGAAATTTCGATTGCTGTAGCGCATATCGGCGGTGCCATTACGGTTAAACTCAAAGGTGCGCTCGCCCTGCTCATCTAAGTTGACCAGTACAGTCGCGGTAGCGGCGCCCGGTACTTCGGCCAAATAATCGGTCGCCACACCCTGCTCCGCTAAGGCTTGCTTTAACATGACGCCGTAATGGTCGGCGCTGATGCCGCCAGCAAAGTAACTCTGACCGCCGAGTTTCGCGTAACCTACGGCCACATTGGCGGGCGCGCCACCCGCAATCGGCTGGTGATGTTTGCCCGTGGCATCGGTCGGCAGCAAGTCTACTAACACCTCACCGAAACTGAGTAATACCGTCATTTTCACTCCAACTTTGTATTCTATATTATGCATTTTGTATCAGACAAAAAGCCCACTTTCATGGGCTGTTTTGGGCTTAGCATTTTTTCTGTATAAACAGTTTCTGTACCAATATCCGCTTAGAACTCGTATTTCAGCGTCGCACTCGTGGTGCGGCCATTAATGGTACGGGCACGGATGATATTGTTATCAGGGATTGAGCCTTCTTCCGCTTCAGTAATACCTGTGGCATTAAACAAGTTGTTGACGTTTAAGGACACACTCATGGCTTCGGTCAGATTGTAAGTTGCAAAGGCATTTACTTGGTTGTAACCGTCGAAACTTAAGTCGTTATTATCTTGAGCATAAGAATCCGTGGTACCGATTAAGTTAACGCCCACTGAACCTTGGTCAAAGTTGTAACGGCCCATCAAGGAGTAGATAAAGTCAGCCTGTCTTCTTGGGGTGTTACCCACCACTTCTGGCGTTAATGCATCTTTAGCAATCTCAGCATCGGTCCAGGTCAGGTTGCCTCTAAAGTCGAAGTCACCGATAAAATAGGCCGACTCGATTTCGATACCTTTGGCTTTGTACTTACGGTCGAAGAAACGTTGGCTTGTGGCTTCAAAGTTTTGCTCTTCGGTTTCAGAGTAGAACGCCGTCGCAAACACAGACAAATCATCGTAACGGTACTTAACACCTAACTCATACTGGTCAACGATATCAACCGCATCTTCCTTCGCCACTGAACCATCGGCACGCACCTTACCAAATAACAAACGGTCGGCATTGGCGCGGCCACCGTGGCTCAAGCGTGCAAAAGCAGCTAAGTCACTGGCAAACTGATAGTTAGCACCTAATGAGTAAGAGGTGTAGCTCCAACCGTAGTTCACTGGCTGAGGATTCGCATTGTCGATGGAAGACACACTCTGCTCAGGGACTGAAATCACCCCATCGAGATTCATATCCACTTGCGATTGCACGCTACCGGCGTAGTTACCGCTCGCATCACCGCTGTCATAACGCACACTGGCATCGAGGGACAAGTCACCAAAACTCGAGGCTAACGCGAGGTAAGGCGCTTTAATGGTGTAGTCGGTATCGTAATTACGTTGGCAACAATTTCCCCAGTAAGGTACGCCATAACCATAAAGGCCATTGTCAGAATACGCCGTGCCATCGGCGGCAACCACATCTAATAGCGCGGCATTATCGCCCTTCACTTCCATCAGATAAGAGTTCCACATCCAACTCATGCCGATGTTTTGGGTGGCATTGTAATAGCCTAAGGTCACACTGGTATCGTCGAAGGTTTTAGTCAATTTAAAATCGTTTACGATTGAGCCAAAGTCATTCATCTGCACATCAAAGGTATTGATACGCATGGCTAAACCGTCCATCTGACTACCAGAATTAGGTCCATTGGCGTAAATCAACTTAGCGCCAGTGCCAGCAATACTGGTGGCAATGTCGCTACCGTTAGCCACTTCGGCTGGGAATGGCGCGATGAAGTTGCCGCTCACATCGGAGAAACGGAAACGGTTTTCGACCTGCCAATCGTTACCTAAATCGAAGGAGGCTTCTAAGCCGACAGAATTCACCACAGGATTCATGCCATCGCGCATATCGCCACGGCGACGTTCGCCGTCGGCACCTAAGCTCAAGGTTGATTGGAAATACGCGGATTGAATCGCATCGGATTTAGCATCAAAACCTGGGATTGAACTGCCATCCGAGTACATAGGCATAGGTAAGTAACCTATGCTTTTATCGTCTAAATGTTTGAAATACAGGCGAACATAGCCTTTATCAAATTCTTTGGTTAAGTTGGCTTTGATCTGGCCGCCTTTGTTGGCGTTATAGCCAGCGTCGCGTGGACCTTCACCGGTGCGCACAAAACCACCCACATGGAAACGCAGGCTGTCGTTGATGCTAGTGCCGTATTCAAAGTCGGTACGGAAGGTATCGTAATCCAGCCCTAAGGTGGTAGCCACACTGCCCGAATCCGAAGTACCGGTTTTACTGATCACGTTGATAATACCGCCGGGCGCATTACTGGCCGCAGTCGATGCCGAGCCACCACGGATAGATTCAATGGTTTGCACTGTTGAATCTAAGCGTAAAAAGATGTCTGCGTTACCAAAGGCGATATCGCCAAACTGCAGGATTGGCAAACCATCTTCTTGAATTTGTAGGAACTTAGCACCACCAGACGCCACAGGTAAACCACGCACGGCAATGTTAGCGTTACCTTCGCCACCAGTAGACTCAACCTTCATCCCCGGAATAATACGAAATGCCTCGGCCGATGAACGTGGTGAGCTCACTTCCAGCTCAGCCAGTGACACGCTGCTGACTGACACACTCGAGTCCATAACACGAGTGCCGCGGGCAACCCCAGTCACGGTAATTCTTTCTAAACCTAACGCGTCTTTCTTGGCTTCTTCCTGTTGTGGTGCTTCGGCTGCCCAAAGGTGAGAACTCACCAACACGGCCAATGTACTTAACAAGAATTTCTGTGATGTGCTTTTTATCATTTTTATGTCCCCACCCATATTTGAGATGCAGCCCTATCTCCCCATGGCTGCCTCTACCGAATTGTGATTAATCGAAGAACCATCTTAGTGATTGCTCAAGGTCATATTGAACTTAACCCTGAATCAACTTAATCGATTAAGTTAACAAGTTAGCAACTTAACAACAAAAAGCAAGTGCGTTTTTTGCACAGTTTGGGTTCGCACTCTGGGTGCACTAGGTCAAAGTATTGATTAATTGAAGAAATGTGACAGAAAAATATTTTCTGTCACAGCCCAAATTAGTGCGCTTCAGCCGTTAACAAATGACGAGCAGGATCTTTAACGAGATTAAATCCGCTCAGGAGGCATAACAAAATGGCAAAACCAGTGGCGAGGTAGAAGCCATATTTAACATGGCCGAAAATATCGCCCACGAACCCCATCAACAAGGGCCCTACGGCAGCGGACACGGCAGTAAAAAACAGAATCACCCCAGCCACAGAGCCATGCTGATCCACAGGGAAACAGCTAATCCCCTTAGAATTGAGCGTGGGATACATCATCGACATAAACAGCCCGGACAAGGGCAACAAGATGACAGCGGCCTCAATGCCGTAGATCATAGACCCAAGATAACAAGCACTTATCGCGAAGCTAAACCAGAACATCACTTGCTGCCACGGAAAGCGATCGAGCACCCAGCCCCCTAAAAAGCGGCCACCCGCACGCAGAGTAAAGAAGATCGTCAGGGCATAAGCGGCCAATGTGGTGTAATCGCCTTGATAGCTTTGCAGCAAGGTCGGCATCCACACGTAAATCGCCACTTCGGTGGCAACATATAAACCTATCGCGAGCGAGAACCCTAATGCATAAGGGTTTTTCATCATTTTAAAGGTGCTGGCAAGGTTAATGGCATCCGTCGAGGAACGTTTGATTTGCGGATAATCCGCCCGATAAGCTAACCAACACAGCACTAAACAGAAACAACCAGCGCCAAAATACAAATACTTCCAAGAAACGCCGCTGATCAGTAAATAACTGACGATGGACGGCCCTATCATGGCACCCACACCAAAGTAGCCCTCCACCGTATTCATAGTGCTCGAATGCTGTTTTGAGGAAGTCGAGATATCGCCGATAAGCCCGAGTGCGCCAGTTTTAAAGACGCCAATCGCCGTGCCGACAAAGGCGAGTAGGAACAAGAAATAGTAAAACGACTCCCCCAGCGCGAACATAAAACAGGCGAGCGCGAATAATAATAACCCCAATAGAATGGTTAACTTACGCCCTATCTTATCCGCCAAGAAGCCTAAAAAAAGTCCACTCATCGCGATAAAAATCATCGGCATATAATGGAATGCACTGGCCTGCGACATGGACAAACCAAACTGGGATATCAACTCAGGAATAATGACGCCCACGGCATCTGAGGTCATAGCGAACATGAAAAACATTAAATATGTGAGTACCCGAATACGGGTGTGATTGCGGTTATCGCAACCTTTTGAATCACTTACCATACCATTTCACCTTATCGTTATTATACCTACTCGCTCTCAGCAGCTCAGTAACAGCATGCTGAAAGGGTTTCGGCTTTTGTGTACAGCAGTGAGCCAGCCTCCCCCAAAACTTGAGACTAACTCAAAAATCCAACAAACCACTTGAATAATGTTTCATATTGGTTAAATATACAACTTAATCGATTAAGTTTAGTTGTGCAATCAATTAAAGGATTGCCATAAACCTTTACTCTAAAAAGACAACTCAAGCGTGGGCAAAGTATGAAAAACCAAGTGCAACTGATCACCTATGTCGACAGGATTACCAATGCAGGGCTCAAGGAGCTCAAAGCGCTACTCGATGACGAGTTGCAAGGTCTATTCGGCGGCGTACATCTTTTGCCTTTCTATTTCCCCATTGACGGCAGCGATGCGGGCTTCGATCCGATAGACCATGTACAAGTCGATTCACGCTTAGGCAATTGGGATGACGTTAAACGCATTGGTGACGACTACGACATCATGGCCGACCTTATCGTTAACCACATGTCCGCCGAATCACCAGAATTTAAAGACGTGCTCAAGCACGGCAAGCAATCGGCTTACTGGGATTTGTTTTTAACCAAAGACAAGGTATTTCCTGAGGGGTTAAGCGAGCAAGATCAAGCCGCTATCTATCGTCCGCGTCCGGGCAGTTGTTTTAGCACTTACACCTTAGCCGATGGCTCGACCGAAGAGTTTTGGACCACCTTTACCCGCAATCAAATCGATATCGACGTTCATTCCGCCGCGGGTAAAGATTATTTAAACCGAGTGCTGGCGCGTTTCGACCACAGTAAAGTGAATCTGATCCGCTTAGATGCTGCGGGCTATGCGATTAAAAAGCCCGGCACTAGCTGCTTTATGATTGAAGAATCCTTCGAGTTCGTGGATAAATTAGCTAAGCAAGCCAATGAGTTAGGCATGACAACCCTGGCCGAAATACATTCGCACCACATGACTCAGGTCGAGATCGCCAAACGGGTCGACATGGTGTACGACTTCGCCCTGCCACCGCTCATCCTGCACACGCTGTTTAGCCAAGATTGCCAAGCCTTGACCCATTGGCTGGAAATGGCGCCGCGCAACTGCATTACCGTACTCGACACCCACGACGGCATCGGCATTATCGACGTCGGCCCTATGGATGGCTTGCGCGGATTATTGACCGAAAATCAAATCGATAATCTGGTTGAAACCATACATGGCAACAGTAAGGGCGAGAGCCTTCAAGCCACAGGCGCGGCCGCCAGCAACGTCGATTTGTATCAAATCAACTGCACCTATTACGATGCCCTCGGTCAGAATGACCTAGATTATTTGATGGCGCGGGCGATTCAGTTTTTCGCACCCGGTATTCCGCAGGTGTATTACGCGGGTCTGCTGGCGATTCCAAACGATATGGATCTGCTCAACAACACCCATGTCGGTCGCGATATCAATCGCCCTTATTTGAACCGTGAAAAAGTGCAGCAAGCCATGCAGAAACCTGTCGTTAAGGCGCTGACTCAGCTGATTAAACTGCGTAATAGCAGCCCAGCCTTCGATGGCCGCTTTACGATGGCATCGGCAGAACGCACGTTAACTTTATCTTGGACAGCGGCCGATTCGCAGGCAAGTCTCACCCTCGACTTTGCCAATAAAGATGGCCTAATTATCCTTTTAGATAAGCAAGGTAAAGAGACACAAGTGTCGTTATCAAAACTGTTGGCTCAAGCATAAGCTTGCGTTCCTATTCGGGCTTGAGCTTAGGTTTAAGTTCAAGCCAAGCGACATAGTTTTGAGATAGCAAAAAGGCGCATTGAATGCGCCTTTTTTAGTTAAAAGATGTAGAGACTAGCAGCTCTTACCGAGACGTAATTCATAGCCCAAGACTTCCGCATGCACGGCATCACTGACAAACATTTGCGCCGCTTTTCGGCCCTTCTGCTCAGAGTATTGATAGACTGTCGTTAACGGCGGATTTGAACGTGTGCCTTCATCTATGCCATCAAAGCCCACTACGCGCACATCTTCGGGAACATTCAGCCCCATGGCCTGCGCCTCACCGAGCACACTCAAGGCGATTAAGTCACTCATGCATAAAAACACATTCGGCCGTGGAGTCGAATTCAACGCTTCTTTTGCCGCTATCGCCGCATAGTCGGCATTGCTCTCGGGGATATTCCAAATGCGATCATTGCCAAGCGTTACACCCATTTCTTCAATCGCTTGCAAGTAACCCTGTAATCTTTGATGGGCAACAGAGGTGTCGATTTCTAACAAATTTAAATCATACACGCGGCACGTTAAGTGGGTATCGAGCAAACGTAGCCCCAAAATAGCCACATTGTCTGCGGGTGACTGCAATGCCAGTTTCGCCACTTCATAGGCGGCTAACTTATTGTCTATGCTCACTGATGCATTGCGGTGGATATCAAAATCGACGGTGACGACCTTTTTCTTTACCTGCTTTAACTGCTCGGCCAACAGCGCATTACGCGGGCGACCATAACAAATAAAGCCATCCACAAAGTCGGCCACCGCATTCACGCTGTCTGAACTGCCCGAAAACAGTAGCAAATTGAGTTTTTCTTGCTCTAAGACAGAGGCCACGCCCTTCATAAATTTACTGGCGACGGGATCAGACACCATGTATTCCACGCTGTCCGACAATACCAAGGCGACAGTATCAAACTTGCCCTTACGTAGGGATTGAGCCGCTTTATTTGGCCCGAAATATCCCAACTTAGTGCAGGCAGCTAAAATGTCGTTACGACGTTTTTCCGATAATTGGTCGGGGCGATTAAACGCGTTAGAAACAGTGGCATTAGAGACACCCAACTCATTGGCTATGCTCTTTAGGGTCCAGTGTTTTGTTGTTGTCATGCTTATGTCCTGGAATCGAATAAGGCCACAAAAATACGGCTCAGCGCAGATAGTACACGGCTTAAATGGGTCGTGCACCTGCAAATCTAGGCTTAATGCGCAGTTTCGCTATCGTGATCTTTTAATGCCGTCGCTGGGGATAGAAAACCGACTATCGCGGCACACAATGCCACACCCGCAGCGGCCATAAATCCATATTGGAAGGCGTGATGCACTACCTCTGTCGGCAATGTTTTAATAGCAGCGATGCCAAGCTCTGAACCCTTGAGTGGCAACAAACTATAAAGCAGCACGCTAAACAGCGCAGTACCAATAGCAGCGCCCATAGAACGACACAGTGACACCATGGCCGTGATCTGGCTGAGTCGCGCCTTGCCCGACACGCTCTGCACTACGAGCTGCACACTCGGCATCACAGTCCCTAATCCTATTCCGACCAACACACCTAAGCCGCCGATCACATTGGCATTAGGCGGCACAAAGCTAATCAATAACAAGCCGATGAAAGCTAAGCCCATACCAAAGGTCGGCAACCACTTAGGCGCGACATCTTTACTTAACAGTCGGCCTGCTATTGTCGAACCAGTGACAATACCGAAGGTCATAGGCAAGAGCAGCAAACCGGTTTTGGCGGGATTAGTGTGTAAACCCACTTGCAGATAAATCGGCAGGAAGAAAATCATCGCAAACAAACAGGCCGCAAACAGAGCTGCCGTCAGCAGTGGCATATACACGGCCTTCTTAGCCAGTAAATCTAACGGCAGAAACGGGCTCGCCAATCGCCTTTCCCACAATAACAAGCCTAAAATGCCGAACATCACAAAAACGGCAAAGCCTAAGCTGGTCGCAGAAAGCCAAGCAAACTCTTGCCCCGCCACAGATAACCAATATAAGAGTGCGGTGATAATGGTCGGAAACAAGACCACGCCCACTAAATCAAACTTGCCTTGGCGTACGGGTTTAACGCTGCGCTTATGCAAACCGTTAAGTCGCCATACCGCCAGCATGGCTAGTGGAATATTTGCCCAAAATAGCCAATGCCACGAATAGGCATGCACCACAAAACCACCAATGACAGGGCCACCGACACTCGCTAGGGTAAACATAGCGGCAAAATAGCCTTGGAAACGCGCCCGCTGCCGAATGGGAACTAACTCACCAATCAAGGATTGAGACAAACTCATCAAGCCGCCACCGCCCATGCCCTGCAAGATACGTCCGGCGATCATATAATCCATAGTGCCCGCACTCGCCGAAACGATGGAGCCCAGCGCAAAAATTACTATGGCGATCATCAGGATTTTCGCGCGACCGAAGTTATCCCCTAACCAGCCATAAATAGGCACAGAAGCGGCCATCGCCAGCATATAACCGATAGTGATCCACGAGGCTTGGCGCAGGCCGCCAAGATCTTCAACTATGGCTGGCGTCGCTGTCGCGAGTAAGGTTTGATCGACCGCCGCCAAAAACATGGGCAAGAATACGGCCGAGAAAATGGCGAGAAAAACAGAAGTCGGTAAAGGGTCACTCTGGGATAACGCAGGCTCTAAGGACATATTGTCTCCGCTAACTCATCAGCCAAAGTGCATAAAGAAAGTGCATAAAGAAGATGTGCTAAATTCGCCGTGCATTCCAATACTTAGACGCCCAATAACTGTTGTGCAGGCTCGAAATCTTCACCCCTTGGCTAGTGGAAACATGGAGAAAATTATCGTCTCCCACATAAATGCCGACATGGTGCGTGCTCCAACCTGTCTTGAAAAATACTAAGTCGCCCTTGCGCAGTTGATTTCTCGGCACAGGTTTCCCTAGGGCTTGCTGTTCTTCAACCGTGCGCGGCAAGGTCATACCCAACATCTTCTGATAGGCAACCGACACAAAGGCCGAGCAATCTATGCCCCGCTTAGTGCCACCGCCTAAACGATAGGGCACACCGCGCCACTCAGAATGCAGTTCGGAGATATTGCTATCGTTCCAAACCGAGACAGGTTCAACTTGCTTTACCACAGGCTTAGGTTCTGGCGCGCTAGCACAAGCGCCAAGGCCTAAGGCTAAGATAACTATCAGTAATCGTTTCATAGCTTCAAACTCATTGCAGGCAGATTTCACAGTAACGTAATTTTGAGTTTTTATCAGGTAAATTCAGGGCGGCTGGGGATCAAAACGCCCCAACACCCGCGCACTCTAGCAGACTAATGTAACCCAAAGCTTAAAACTATAACGCGGTCCACAATAAACGTACGCCCACCAGCACCATTAAAATCAAGATGATGCGCTTAAATAACCTGTCGTTAATTTTATCTTGAATAAACAAACCTAGCTTTACCCCTAACCATGCCAGCGGCACCAGTAACAGGGAAACTAAAATATTCTCTTGGTTAATCTGCCCAAGCAAACTGTAGGGAATAAGCTTGACTAGATTCACCACAGCAAAAAAGACAACAGCCGTGGCTAAAAACTCCGCCTTAGCCAAACGCAGCGGCAACAAGTAAGCATTGAGTGGCGGCCCGCCCGCATGGGCAACAAAGCTCGTAAATCCGGCGGTTAAGCCACACAAGCGCCCAACCAGAGGTGAAGGTGATGCTTGAGTTTTATCCCCAAGGATCAAACCATACAAACCAAAACCTAAGGACACACAGCCTAGAATCACCCGTAAGTAATCTTCGTTTAATCTATCAAACAACAGATAAGCGATAAAAATCCCCACAACCGCCGCAGGCAATAGGATCCATAAATGACGCGGATTATGTTGCCCCCACCAAGAACGTACACTTAAAAAATCCATATAAATCAGCAGTGGCAACATGACTGCCGCAGCTGTAGCAGGGCTAATTGCCAGCGCCAATAGCGGGACAGTTAAGCCGCCCACGCCACCCGCAAAACCTGATTTAGAAATCCCAGTAATCAATACTGCGGGTATCGCCACCAACCAAAAAAGAGGGTCCGTTAACATCAACACATCCTAAATAACGCTTTATGGCTATCAAGTTACCTGTTGTTGGTGTGATAAAAAAGAGGCTGCACTGAGCTAACATCAAAAGTGTAATCACATAGATAAGTCAGCGAGCCTAAACGTGAGTAACAACCTCGTCCATAAAAT